>DAIUEM010000015.1:4452-17991 GCA_036845105.1 Actinomycetota bacterium
GCGAGCAGCTTGTAGCCGTCGTCGGCGAGCAGGTAGGCGCTGTACCGGCCGGCCTCCAGCGGCCACGGCCCGTACGAGGACCGATCCAACGTCGCCGAGCCCTCGACCGTGGCGCCCGTGTAGAGCCAGAGCAGGTACCACGCGACGCGGGGATCGCGACCACGCTTGTAGATCCCGATCCAGTCCCACCGCTGTCCCGGCGCGAACCGCCAGGTCATCCCGATCGGTTCGCCCTCACCGAACGTCGGCTCCGTCGTGGAGACGATCGGCGCGCCGCCCGGCTCCTGCAGCCAGAACGGGATCCGCGAGAGCTCCACATCCCCGTCGAGCAGGACCGCCTCGTAGGAGCCGGGCGTCCAGCCGTCCGTCGCGAAGCTCAGCGTGCCGTCGGCCGCTCCGTCCGTCGGGAGCGAGGTCACCTGGTCCGACGCAGGGTCGCCGCCGGCCGGCACGACCGCCACCGCGCCCCCGGGCGCCTGCGGCGTGTGGAAGCGCACGAGCGCGTCCTGGCCGATGTCCCAGAGCCGTCGCTCGACCGCCACGAGCGTCGGCATCGGCCCCGGCCTCACCGTGAACGTCGACACGACGCCGCGATGGTCCGTCGGCCAGGGCCGCACGGACCCGTCCACCCAGGGGACCCCGCGCTCGCCGACGACGATGCTCTCCGTCGCCCTGGCCCGGCCGGCCACGTAGACGAGGTCGATCCGGTCCTGCGGAGCGAACCTCCAGGGGTCCCATCCGGGCACGTCGGGCCGATCCGCCCACCACGTGAGCCCGGGGTCGAGCCTCGGATCCGGGTGCACGGCACGGTACGAGTCGACGAAGCCGCTGCGCTCCACGGCGACGCTCACCGGCCATCGCAGCGGGAAACGGATCTGCGGGCGCACGCCCACCATCTCCGGCGTCCAGTCGCGCCACGACGGCGAGTTGAAGTCTCCGACCAGGAACACCGGGATCCCCCGCTCGACGATCGCGCGGCCCGCGCGGAGGAACGGCCGGATCTCCGGAAGACGCACACGCCGTTCGACGTCCACGATCTCGGATCGGCTGCGGCCACGCCTCGCCATCGCCGGTCCGTAGGGGCTCGAGGGCAGGTGCACGTTCTCGATCGCCACGACCCTTCCGGGCGTCGGTTCCACGAACACGTACCGACCGCGGCCGCCCGGTGGGTCGATCAGCGGGAGCTTCGAGACGATCTGCAGCCGTGTGCTGTAGTGCGGCCAGCCGAGCGCTCGGGCCAGCCGCCGGATGTGGCCCTGGCCCTCCTCGATGCCCACGACGTCGGCGCCGCCCCGCCGGATCGCCTGGACGATCTTGTCGAACGACACGTGCGTGCCGCCGTACTCGATGTTGAACGTGGAGACCTTGAGCTCGACCGGCTCGACACGCGCCGGCTCGGTCGGGTCGTCGGCCCGGACCACGGCGAGCGGCGCCATGGCGGAGACGAGGATCGACAGCGTGGCGGCGGGCACGAGCCGACGCAAGAGACGCTTACGGCCCATACGCGCGATTCTGGCACGGCGCGCCGTTCGAGGCGGCACGCCACGCGGTGAGGAGGAGGAGCGATGGCCGACTTCCACGTCCTGAGCGAGGGCTACCTGTCGAACGACGACGATCGGGTGGGCTCGACCGTGAGCTTCGCGCGCGAGGGCGAGGCCCTGGTCGTGATCGATCCCGGGCTCGTGCGGAGCCGGGACGCGATCCTCGGCCCGCTGTCCGAGCTCGGCGTCGCTCCGGAGCAGGTCACCGACGTCGTGATCTCGCACCACCATCCCGACCACACGCTGAACGTCGCGCTGTTCCCGAACGCGCGACTCCACGATCACTGGGCGTGGTACCGGGACGACCTGTGGATCTCGCGGCCGGCCGAGGGGTTCGAGCTGTCGCCGTCGATCCGGCTGCTCGAGACGCCGGGGCACTCGCCGCAGGACATCTCGACCCTCGTCGAGACGGACGACGGGCTCGTCGTCGCGACGCACCTGTGGTGGACGGCGACGCACCCGGTCGAGGACCCGTACGCGCCCGACCCCGCCCTGCTGCACGAGCAGCGGGCGCGCGTGCTCTCGCTCCCGCGGCTGGCGCTCGTCGTGCCGGGGCACGGCGCCCCGTTCGTGCCGGACGAGGGCACCCCGCGCTGACGGGCGCTGCGCCGCCCCCTCAGCTCACCCGAGTGGCCGGCCGATACCCAGCGGTATGAGGATCCTGCGCGCCGCGCTGGTGCTCTCGATGCTCGGCGTGGCGCTCGTGCCGTCGAGCATCGGCGCGCGCGAGCGAGCGGCGCCGACCCCCGCCCGTGCCGTGCCCGGGAGCGGTTGCCGCGTCTTCCCCAGGGACAGCATCTGGAACGCGCGGATCGATGCCCTGCCCGTCCACGACATGTCGGACACGTGGCTCGCGTCGTCGAACGCGTCGTCGACGGATCTGCATCCGGACTTCGGCCCACCGCGCTACGGCATGCCCTTCGCGGTCGTGGGTCGGCGTCACCCGAGGGTCGAGATCCGCTTCACGTACGCGGCCCAGAGCGATCCCGGGCCGTACCCGTTCGACGCGAGCACGCCGGTCGAGGGTGGCACCGACCGGCACGTCCTGATCGTCCAGAGGCACTCGTGCAAGCTGTTCGAGCTCTTCGCCGCGCGGTGGAGCGGTGGCGATCCGCGAGCCGGCAGCGGCGCGATCTGGGACCTGGACTCGAACCGCCTGCGGCCCGAGGGGTGGACCTCGGCCGACGCCGCCGGGCTGCCGATCCTCCCGGGCCTGGTCCGCTGGGACGAGGTGGAGGCAGGCAGAATCCGGCACGCGATCCGGTTCACGGTCGGGTGCACCGCGCAGGACTTCGTGTGGCCGGCCCGGCACCAGGCAGGCGTGGCCGACCCGGATTGCCCGCCGATGGGCGCTCGGTTCCGGCTCCGGACGGACTTCGACCTGTCGGGGTTCTCACCGAAGGCCAGGACGATCCTGCTCGCGATGCAGCGCTACGGGCTGATCCTGGCCGACAACGGCTCGGACTGGTACTTCCAGGGCACGCGCGACGTCCACTGGCGCAACGGGCTCCTCGACCAGCTGAAGACCGTGCCCGCGTCGGCGTTCGAGGCCGTCGACACCTCGGCGTGCATGGTCCGACCGGACAGCGGCAAGGCCGACTGTGCCGAGGCGTGAGGGGGCTAGCGCTCGCCTCGACGCAGCGCTCGGCCGGCGTGCTCGCCGGGCGCGCCGTCCCACGCGACGCGCCCGTTCACGACGACGAGCTCGATCCCCTCGGCGAACGCGTGCGGCGCCTCGAACGTGGAGCGGTCGGCCACGGTGTCGGGGTCGAACAGCACGAGATCCGCCCCCGCGCCCTCGACGATCCGACCGCGTCCCGCCAGGCCGAACCGGTCGGCCGGCAGCGACGTCATCTTCCGCACCGCGGCCTCGAGCGTGAGGAGACGCTCTTCGCGCACGTACCGCCCGAGCACGCGAACGAAGGTGCCGTAGGAGCGCGGGTGCACGTCGAACGTCCCGAGCGGACCGTCCGGCGAGGTCGCGACACCGTCGCTCGCCACGAAGACGTCTTCGCGCGCGAGGATGGCTCGGACGTCGTCCTCGTGCATCCCGTGGCCGACGATCCCGGCGTACCGGTCGGCGAGCAGGAGCTGCGCGACCGCCTCGAAGGGCTCGACGCCGCGATCGCGCGCGACCACGTCGACGCTCCGACCCGTGAGCGAGGGCTCCGGCGTGAAGCTGCCGAGCACCACTCGGTCCCATCCCACCGAGCTGCCGAGGGTCTCCCACCCGGGCTCTCCCTCGGTCATCGAGACGCGGAGGCGCTCGCGCTCGCGGGGCTCGGCGAGGACCGCCGGGAGCTCTTCTGGGGTGACCCACGGTGGGAGCGCGGACGCGAGCTCCGTCTCCCAGGCCGTGTACGGGTACTGGTCGACCGTGACGTCCCCGCCGGTCGAGCGCTCGGCGTCGATGAGCGCGAGGAGCCGCTCGGCCCGTCCCCACATCGCCGTGCCCTCGACCTTGAGGTGGCTCACGTGCGAGGGGACGCCGGCGCGTCGGCCGATCTGCATGCACTCGGCCACCGCGTCGAAGACCTGCGCCCCCTCGCCGCGCACGTGGCTCGCGTACACGCCCCCGCGGTCGGCGAGGGCGCCCGCCAGCTCGACGATCTCGCTGGTCGAGGCGTGCAGGCCGGGCGCGTAGATCAGGCCGGTCGAAAGGCCGACGGCCCCCTCGTCCAGGGCGGAGGCCAGGAGCCGCCGCATCTCGTGCATCTCGGCCGCGGACGGCGGGCGGCGCTGCTCCGCGCCGAGGACCGAGAGGCGCAGGGCGCCGTGCCCCACGAGGGCAGCGACGTTCAGCCCAGGCCGGGCCGCGTCGATCTGGTCGAGGTACCCGGCGAAGTCGTCCCATCGCAGATCGAGCTCGGCGGCGTCGGCACCGACGAGCGCGGCCACCTCCGGCGCGCCCTCCGCCGGGTACGCGGACGCGCCGCAGTTGCCGACCACGACCGAGGTGACGCCCTGCCGCAGCATGCTGTCCATCCCGGGCTCGACGAGGGGGCTGAGGTCGGAGTGCTCGTGGATATCGACGAACCCCGGCGCGAGCACGTGGCCGTGTGCGTCCACGCGCAGACGTGCGGGCGGCTCGGGCTCACCGGCCCCGAGCACGCGCGAGATCCGATCGCCGTCCACGGCGACGGATCCGTGGAAGGCCGAGGCGCCGGTGCCGTCCACGACCCGCGCGTTCGCGACGAGCAGGTCGGTCATCGGGCTGCGGTCGGTCCGGCGCTCATGCGCCGAACGGGCCGAGCCAGATCCCCGACGTCAGCAACAGCACGGGGAAGACGAACAGCCCCACGACGAAGACCCACAGCCGCCGGTTCGAATCGACCAGCCAGTCGTTCAGCCCGATCACGGCGCGCTTGATCGGTCCGTAGACGAGCGCGAGGTACAACATCGAGACGATGAACACGCCCAGCGCCTGCGCGAGGACGATCTGGACGGCGGCCGCGTTGCGCAGCAGCATCGCCGCGACGAGCGTGTCGGCCAGGGTCGTGATGTTCGCGCCCATGATGTACGGGATGGACTCCTCTCGCTTCACGTACCCGCGGCTGGCGAGCGGCACGAGCACCACCAGCGCGACCGAGACCGAGAGCGTGAGGGTCGCCACCGCGCACCCGAGCAGGAACATCGGCCAGGGGCGTCGCAGCCACTTCGCGCGCTCGCCCGACATGCTGCTCTTGTCCACCTGCGGCAGGACCCGGTCGAGCAGCTTGAAGGACACGAGGATGACGCCGAGACCGACGATCAGGAGGAGCCAACCCGGCAGGTTGGTCGTGAGGAGATCGCGGAACGGTCCCCAGACGAGGTCCACGACGCTCGTGACGCTCCCGGAGGTGCGCCAGTGGATCCCGTCCAGCAGCCCCGACCGGAGCAGCCAGTACCCGAGCGCCATCCCCGGGAGGTACACGATCGTGGTGAGGGAGAGCGCGAGGATCCCCATGCCGACGGACTCCTGACGGTTCGCACCCCGGTTGCGCACCGCGTACAGGAACCCGACGAGGAGCACGATGAAGGACGCTCCGAGCCGCGAGCCCGACAGCATCGCGAAGGTCTGGAGCTCCGTGATCGCCTCACCGGCGAACAGCCCGAGCGCGACGGCCGCGATCGGCGACCCCGACAGGACCAGGTAGGCGCCGAGCCATCCCGCTCCGAGCGTCGAGGCCCCGTTCTCGAACAGGACGCTCTGGCGGATCGTCGGCGCCACCGCGGAGGCACCGGCCTTCATCAGCTCCAAGGACAGCACGAACAGGAAGAGCGCGGCCGCGCCGCTCGCGACCTTCACGGCGACCCGGGCCCAGCTCCTGGGCGTCGCCTCCTCGACCGCGACGTCTTGGACCGTGCCCAGGGCGACGTCGCTCGCGCCGGCCACCGAGGGGGGATCCGCGCTCACCGTGGGGACGCGCGGATCACCCCGTCTGGGGTCGGGCTCGGGGGCGTCGGGGCGGTCGCTGGTCAAGTCGGACACGGTGACAGGGAGGGGGGAAGATCCGCGCCACCGTACCGGGTCCCCCCGCCTACGGCAACCGACGAAGGTCTCGGTGACGAGGGGCTCGGCCGGCCAGAAGTCCCTTCCGGGGCAGGCGAAAGGCCCTCTCCCGGGTCCGACCGGGGTTGGCACCCTAGGTTCGGACCGGGACTCCCGGGGGTGCGAGATGGACGACTCGGCGCTGTCGTTGGTGCTGTTCTCCGGCACCGACGACAGGCTGGACGCGGCGGCGGTGCTCACCGCCGGCGCGGCAGCGCTCGGGCGCAGGGTCGACATCCTGCTCCAGTACTGGGCGCTCGACGCGTTCCGGAGCGATCGGATCGCGGAGCCCCACGGCCTGTCGCCCGAGGCGGGCATCGCGGGCGCCGAGGCGTACGAACGGCTCGGCGGCCAGCACTGGAGCGACGTCCTGCGTCAGGCGAAGGAGGTCGGCGAGGTCGGCATCCACGCCTGCTCGCGCTCGATGGAGATGTTCGGCCTGAAGGTTGCGGACCTGGATCCGCTCGTCGACGACGAGCACGGGATCGCGTCTTTCATCATGGACGCGAGCGGCCCGGTGACGTTCATCTAGGAGGACTGGAGATGACGACCGTCCACATCGACCGATCGATCGACGCTCGAGGGACGCCCTGTCCGGGACCGCTCATGAGCCTGATCGGAGCGATCCGCGAGTGCGAGGTGGGCCAGGTCATCGAGGTCATCTCGAGCGACGAGGGCTCGAAGACCGACATCCCGGCGTGGCTCGAGAAAGCGGGGCACGAGATCGTCGAGATCGTGGAGGAAGAGGCGTTCGCCCGTTTCATCGTGCGCAAGGCTCGGTGATCGGTAGGCACGGGGCCGGTCCCGGGGAAGGAGCAGAACATGAGCATGCAGATCGCGAAGACCCTCGACCTGAAGGGCCTCTCCTGTCCGCTGCCGATCGTGAAGACCGCGCAGGGCATCAAGGAGGTCGACTCGGGCGAGCTCGTCGAAGCGCTCGCGACGGACCCGGGCTCCGTGGCGGACTTCAACGCGTGGTGCAAGTCCACGGGTCACGAGCTCGTCGAGCAGGGTGAGGAGAGCGGCGTCTATCGGTTCGTGATCCGGAAGAAGTGAGGGGGTCGAGATGGGGGCGGAAGGCGCGACGCTCGAGGTGCCCGCGCGCGAGCGCGAGGAGCACCCCGGGCACAGGAAGCTCGTGATCATCGCATCGAGCGGCGAGCTGGAGGACGTGTGGGCCCAGATGATCATGGCGACGTCCGGCGCCGCGATGGGGATGGACACGACGATCTTCTTCACCTTCTGGGGCTTGTTCTCCCTGGTCAAGAACGACAAGCACCTGACCGGCGACAACTGGATGCAGAAGATGGTCGCGGCCCTGGATCGGCCCGGCACCGAGCACCTGAAGCTCGCCAAGATGAACTTCGTGGGCGCAGGGCCCGCGATGATGAAGAAGCTCGCGAGGGAGCACAACGTCGCGAGCCCGGGTGAACTCCGGCAGATGGCGGTGGACCTGGGCGTGAAGCTCGTCCCCTGCCAGATGACGATGGATCTCCTCGGCTTGAAGCGGGAGGACATGATCGACGGGGTGGGTGAGCCGGCGGGCGCCGCCGCGATGCTCATGGAGGCACAGGACGCCGTCACGTTCTTCATCTAGGGGTTCGGGGGCGTAGGCCCCCGAAAGGAAGGGGTTCGAGGGCTACGCGGAGCCTCGAGAGAGATGTCGGGAGAGTCCATCGCACCCCGACACCGAGGGCCGGGAGGGTCAGTCCCCCACCGCCTCCCGGCCCTCACCTTCCCGGTTCGCTCCATCGGGACGCGCGCGTTAGCGTGGGACTCAGCGACCCGGAAGGAGGTCTCGATGCCGGGCTTCATGGACAAGGTGAAGCAGGCCGCCGAAGGCGTGGCCGAGGTGACGAAGAAGGGCGCCGCGACCGCGCAGACGAAGGCGAAGATCCACGGTCTCCGGGGCAAGGCCGACGAGGCGGCCCAGAAGCTCGGGTACCTCGTGCACCGCGAGCGCGTCGGCGGCGAGGCGGCAGGCGTCGAGGCGGACGCGCTCGTGACCGAGATCACCGACCTCCAGGCGCAGATCGCCGAGCTCGAGGCCGCCGGCGAGGAGTCTGGTTCGAGCGAGCCCGAGGCCGGGCCGGGCGAGACCGAGACGAAGCCCGAGTAACGAACCGCCGCGAACGGCCCGTCGCTCCCCGAGGAGCGAGAGGGAGCGGGCGTGGCGCCCGCCCCCTCCTGCGCCGTTCGCGAGACGTTCCTCCCTACGCCTCGTCCGTCAGGTTCGACCAGAGCGCCGCCTGACCGACCCACAGCCACTCCCGCTCCGCGTCCATCCGCGAGAACGGGTTCGCGGCCAGGCCGGCGTACCGGCTGTCCGCCGTGGTCGTCCCGTGGACGGCCATCGGCGCGTCGGCGACGGCGGGGTTCCGGTTCCGCCACAGACCGGCGACGAACATGTCGGTCGTGCTCGACAGGTACCGGCCGTCGATCACGGCGTCGTTCGGCGTGGCCGAGAAGTACGTGATGTTGTTGTCCAGGAACAGGTAGTCCTGGCTCGGATACGCGCCCGTGAGCGGGCCGCCGGCGTTGTTCCAGATCGCGATGCCGCCGTCGGCTCCGCTGTCCGAGCCCTGGGTGAGCGGGCTCGTCACCAGGCCGGCGCCGGTCAGGAACGTGAAGTTGTTCCCGCTCACGCTCGTGCCGATGTAGCCCCCGCCCCTGGCGAAGAACGCATCGAGCCGATCCCGCGCGACCGTATCCGTGGACGACGGGTAGTTCTGACCCGCGTTGTAGATGACGTCGACGTCCTCGAGCGGGTCGCTCGGTGCGTTCTGGAGCGAGTCGCCCCCCGCGACGACCGACACGAACTCCACGCCATCGGGCCCGAAGATCCGCTCGAGCGAGTTGAACGTGTCGTTCCGCAGCGGCGTCGTGGCGTTCGTCAGGACGGCGACCCTCGGGGCCTCGGTCACCATCGTGGTTGGAGGCTTCGCGCCCGTGCTCCGCGCCACGTCGAAGCCGATCCGGTTCGCGGCCTGCTGGAGCGCGGCCACGGTTCCCGGCGACCACGAGAAGATCAGGGAACCGGCCGGCATCTCCGTGCCGGAGCTGGTCGTGAAGTCCTCCTCCGCGATCCCGGCGTCGATGCCACCGCGCAAGAGCTCGAGTGCGGCGCTGACCTCGAGCGCCCCCCCGAGGCTGACGGCGAACCAGGTCCCGGGACCGCCGCCCAACGCCGTCCCCTTGAGGGGGTTCGGGGCGGCGATGGGGGTCGTCGCCGGCGCGAACGTCGGGTCGTCCGCGGGGATCTCGACGACGTCGGCGCCCCAGAGCTGCCCGTGGCTCCACGCGCCGGGCGGCGCGTACAGCTGGGTGATCCTGTCCGAGACGTCCTGCCCCGGGTCCAGGGCGGTGAGGGCCAGGCCCCTGAATGGCTGATCCATCCACACGACGTAGGACTTGCTGGGGAGGGTCTGACCCCCCCACTCGAAGGCCTGCCTCGTCCGCTCGACCTGGATCCCGTTGTCGAGGAGCCACTGCACCAAGCGGTTCGCCTCGGCGTCGCTCCGCTGGGCGTCGCTGCCGAACGGGATCGCGAACGCCTTCGGGTAGGGGACCATCCAGTTGTGTTGTTCCTCCGTGAATCCGCGATCGATCAGCAGCGGGTCGTCGCAGCAGTTCGGCCGAGGCTCGGCCTCCACGCCACGGCGGAAGATCTCGGCCTGGTCGTGGAGCATGGCGTTGCGGTTCGCGATCCAGAAGTCGGCCGAGGAGTAGAACGTGATGTACTGCGCCGTCTTCGAGCCGATCCGACCGTCGCACGTGTTGCTGCACATCTCGACGGTCGAGCTGTCCACGCCGTAGAAGGCCATGTACGTCTGGGTGTAGAAGGGACCCCAGTCGTCCCAGCCCTCCGCGAACTCGGGGCCGACCGGCGGCGGGCTCAGGTTGCCGTCGGAGTTGTAGTCGTTCACCGGCCGCTGGATCTCGCGCCCGATCGCGTTGTGCGCCGCCTCGTTCGCGTCCAGCCGCAGCTGGTTCCAATACGCGAACAGGTCGTAGTCCAGCCCCGGGTTGTGTGGCTTCGTCAGGCCGTCGATCAGCGTCGGGTTGCCGCAGCAGTGCATCGCCAGCCCGACCGGCGCGAGCCACTGCAGCTGGAACGCCCGCTCCTCGCGCACCTCGGGCTGCGACTGCACGAGGAAGTCGCGGTTCATGTCGAGCCCGTTGTCGTTCTGCCGTCGGCCGGAGAAGCGTCCGTCTGGGTTCTCGGACGGGATCACGATCAGCACCGCATGGTCGAGGAGGCTGTCCACGACCGCGTTCTCGCCGTGCGGCGTCATTACGAGGTCGCGGATCGCCTGCATGATCGCATCGGTGCCCTCTTCCTCGCCGCCGTGGATGTTGGCCTCGATGAAGATCGGGATCTTGACGTCGTCGCCCCACTGCTCGAGCAACGCCTGCGCGCCCGCGGGATCGTCGAGCAGGGTCGCGCGGAGCTCGACCCACCGGTCGTAGTCACGCTGCTGCTCCGGCGTCTCGAGCGCGTTCACGACGACCCCGTAGAGGTCGCGACCGCCGGCCGACTGACCGATGACCGAGTACGTCATCCTCGGCGGGATGCGGGCGGCATCGGCCTCCGCGAGGAACTGGTCGAGCGTGCACCGGATCGCCTCCTGCGGCATCAGCGCCAGCGTGTTCGGCGGCGGACCGGAGTAGTCCTGCTGGTTCGCGATGTTCGAACCCGGGGCGGCCTCGGCGCACCAGGCCTCCCCGTAGGTCGGCCCGAGGCCCTGCGAGATCGGTGTGCCGTCCCACGGCGGGCCTGGGTCCGCGCCGGCGGGGGTGGTCAGCGCGACCGCGGGGACGGCGAGGGCCATCGTGACGACGACCGCGAGCCACGTCTTGGAAGGTCTCCTGATCGTTCGCTGCAAGGGGAACACCTCCGTGATGCTGTCGATGGACGTCGGAGGTCCCACGCGGGAGGAGCCCGGGCGCCGACGAGCGTCCGGGCCGTCCGATCCATCGCGCCGCGATCGCGGTGGGTCGCCGGTCTCACCCTTCCCCTCTGACCGGTCCGGCCGTGCGCGCCGCCCCGGGGAGCGGTGCCGGTCTCGAGCACCGCCGCTCGTGAGGCCGCGCGGTTCCCAGAACGGAACCACCTGTCGTCGACGTCGCGGAAGGGGGCGTTCGGCCTATGTCAGCCGCGCCAGCAAGGGCGCCGTAGGACGTTCCACCGACGAGCGCTCAGCGCTCGGGCAGGGAGACGCGGAACGAGGCGCCCCCGCCGGGACGGTCCTCGACCCACGCGGCGCCCCCGTGCAGCTCGGCGAAGCGCGCGACGAGCGACAGGCCGACGCCGACGCCGGGCGAGTGCTCGGACGGACCCGGTCCCTGGCGGAACGGCTCGAAGACCGCCTCCCGGAGCTCGGGCGGCACGCCATCGCCCTCGTCGTCGACCGCAAGCAGGACGCCGTCGTCCTCGCGCCGCACGGTCACCCAGACCCGGCTCTCCGGCGGCGTGTGGCGCGCCGCGTTCGCGAGCAGGTTCTCGACGATCCGCTCGACCTTCGCGGCGTCCAGCTCCGCGACGAGCCCCTCGGGCACGTCCACCTCGACCGAGCGGGCCCCGAGCAGGTCCGACTCGCGCACCGCCTGGGCGACGAGCTCGGCCAGGTCCGTCGGCCGGCGCTGGGGCGAGATGATGCCGCGCTGGAGCCGGTCGAGGTCCAGCAGATCCGAGAGCAGACGCTCGAGCTTCCGGGCGTTCGCCGCGATCCGGCGCAGCAGGTCGACCGCGTCCTCCTGCGAGATCGCTCCGCTCGCCTGCTCGAGCGTCACCGCCGATCCCAGGATCGACGTGAGCGGCGTGCGGAGGTCGTGCGAGACCGCCTCGAGGAACGTGTTCTTCATCTCGTCGAGCGCGCGGAGCCGCTGCGTGGCCTCGCGCTCGCGCCGGAACGCCTCGGAGTACTTCCGCTCGCTCCGTCGCAGGGCCTGCTCGGCGCGCTTGCGCTCGGTGATATCGACGATCAGGCCGCGAAGCATCGCCCCCCCGCGAGCGTCGTGCACGACGTGGACGAAATCACGCAGCCAGATCGACTCGCCCTCGCGACCGAGCGCCCGGTACTCGAGATGATGGTCGCCTCCGTCGGCGATCGCCGCGCGGAGTCGGATCCGCGCGGGCTCGCGGTCGTCGGGGTGGATGTGGCTCCCCCACGTCGTGAGGGGCGGCCCGTCCTCGTCCGGACCACCGAGGGACACCTCGGCGCGGCGGGACAGGAAGGTGAACCCGAGCGTCTGCGGATCGGCCTCCCAGAAGATCGCGTCGAGGCTCTCGACGAGCTCCTGGAAGCGCTCGAGCTCGTGGAACCGACGGGCGCTCCCGATCGCGAGGGACGCGATGTCGGCGATCCCGCGGAGCAGCGCGAGCGCGCCCTCCGGCAGCGACTCGTCGTCGCCCGCGGGTGACACGACGAGCGCCCCGAACCCGTCGGGCTCCCAGCGGAGGGGGGCGACGGCGACGAGACCGGGCTCCTCCGTCAGCCGGAGCTCGGACGGGACCTGCGCCACGGTGCTCGGCGCGAAGACGAACGGCTCGGTGGTCGAGATGAGGAGGCGTGCGGCGGTCTCGGCGTCGACGAGGGCGGCCGCCCTCGCACGCTCCGCGTCCGCGCCACGCTGCCGGATCAGGCGGAAGACCCCGGACTCGGCGTCGCGGACGTACGTCGCGGCGATCCTCGCGGGGACGATCGTCGGGACGGCGGCCGTGACGCGCTCGAGCACCGTGTCGACGTCGTGCGCACCCGTGAGCGCCTGCGACAGGCCGAGGAGCGCGGACGCGGTCGCGGCCGCCCGACGCTCCGTCTGCAGGAGGCGCGCGTTCTCGAACGCGACCGCGGCGTGGGAGGCGAGCACCTCGACGACCCGGATGTCCTCATAGTCGAACTGGTCGACGCCGAGGTTCGACAGGACGATCGCGCCGGTCGTCCGGTCGACCGTCTTGAGCGGCACGGCAAGGATCGACTCGTCGATCTCGGACGTGCCCTCGATCTGGACCCCGATGTCGTCGTGGAGGGCGTCGGGGGCGTAGTAGGTCTCGCCGAGCTCGACGGCGTGGCCCGTGAAGCCCTCGCCGACGTGCGTGACGAGCTCCTCGAACGTCTCGCCCTCGTACTCGGTGAGCTCGCCGCGGAAGACGATCGGCGTCAGCGTCCAGCCGTCCTCGGCGAGCAGGTAGATGCGGCAGTTGTGGTAGTCGATGAGCGTCTTCAGCTCGCCGGTGATTGCCAACGCGATCTCGGATGCGTCGTCGAGCTGGTTCAGCTGCAGGGCAAGGCTGTGCAGCATCTTGAGCTGCGCGACCGAGCGGCGCTCGGTGTCGGGTGCCGGATCCATGCGTCGAACGGCTCTCACCATGGCTCTGCGGGACCTCCTTCGGACCGCTCACCAGTCATGTCGGCATCCGGCCGTCGGAGGTGAAGCCGCAGGTCACGACGTCCGTCTGGGCGCTCG
>DAIUEM010000016.1:0-17961 GCA_036845105.1 Actinomycetota bacterium
CGCGCGGCACACGCCGACATCCTGCGCGTCGAAGCGCCGGCCCGCGGCCTCGACTTCCGCCCTGTAGATGTTGAAGCGCTCGATTGTCAGCGCGGTCGAGGCGAACTGGTCGAGCAACAGCTTGGCGCCGCGCCGCGCGAGGGTCTGCTCGACGCCGACGCGGCCGCGGAGCCGCACGACGTCCGCGGCCGTGTAGGGGCGCTCGATCCCCGCCCAGCGCGGGTCCGTGCGCCAGGCGCTCTCCAGCTCGGCGATCTGTCGGTCGCGTGCCCGTGTCGTGCGGTCGGTCATGACCAGCTCCTTCCTGTCTGCCGGAACGGTTCCCGCCGCGGGACGGGCGGAAACCGCTGGGGAACGGGGTGCTCTCGCGTGGGCGAGGGGGTGGGGAGCGTGGCGCGCTCGGGCCGTGCCCGGCGCGCCCTAGGGTACGGCGACGCCGCGACGCGGTGCGCGATCGCTGAACGGCCGTTCAAACATGCGAGCGAGTGTCCTCGATGGCGCGGGACCTGTCAAGACCGTCGTCGTATCACGGCAGCCGCTCGTAGGCGGCCGGCGTGAGGAACTCGGGCAGGTCGTCCCCGAGCGCGACCTGTTCGAAGACCGCCCGCGCGTCCTCGAGCCGTCCCGGGTCGAGGCCGTCGGCCACCATCGCGTCCGCGATGCGGTGGTGCTCCTCGGCCGTCACGGTGCGGACGAGCTCGCGCGAGACGGTGTCGCCGTCCTCGAGCGCGACACGGTGTCGGATCCATTGCCACAGCTGCGAGCGCGCGATCTCGGCCGTGGCGGTGTCCTCCATCAGGTCGTTGATCGCCGCCGCCCCGACGCCCCGCAGCCAGGACTCGAGGTACCGCAGCGCCACCTCGACGTTCGCGCGGAGCCCCGCCCCGGTCACGCCGCCGCCCGGGACCCGCACGTCCAGCAGGTCGTCGGCCGTCACGATCACGTCCTCACGGAGCCGATCCCGCTGGTGGGGGCGGTCGCCGAGCACCCGGTCGAACTCCTCGGTCGCGACGGGCACCAGGTCGGGGTGCGCGACCCACGTCCCATCGAACCCGTCGCCCGCCTCGCGCTGCTTGTCCTCGCGGACCTTCGCGAGCGCCACCTCCGTGACGTCGGGCTTGCGGCGGTTCGGGATGAACGCCGCCATGCCGCCGATCGCGTGGGCGCCGCGGCGATGGCACGTCCGCACCAGCAGCTCGGTGTACGCGCGCATGAAGGGGACGGTCATCGTCACGCTCGACCGGTCGGGTAGCACGAACCGCTCGTCGCGCCCGAGCTTCTTGATCACGCTGAAGATGTAGTCCCAGCGGCCGGCGTTCAGGCCGCTCGCGTGGTCGCGAAGCTCGAACAGGATCTCGTCCATCTCGAAGGCGGCCGGGATCGTCTCGATCAGCACGGTGGCGCGGATCGTCCCCCGAGGGATGCCGAGGGCGTCCTGAGCGGCGCAGAGCACCTCGTTCCACAGCCGCGCCTCCTCGTGCGCCTCGAGCTTCGGCAGGTACAGGTACGGGCCGGTGCCGCGCTCGAGCTGGCGCCGCGCGCAGTGGAACAGGAACAGGCCAAGGTCCAGGAGCGAGGCAGAGACCGGCGCGCCGTCGACCAGCACGTGCTTGTCGGTCAAGTGCCACCCGCGTGGTCGGACCACGAGCGTGGCCGTCCGCTGCCCGAGCTCGTAGCGCTTGCCGTTGGCCTCGAGCGAGATCGTCCCTTCGACGGCATCGATCAGGTTCACCTGCCCCTGCACGACGTTGTCCCACGTCGGGGAGTTGGCGTCCTCGAAGTCCGCCATGAACACGCGCGCGCCCGAGTTCAGCGCGTTGATCATCATCTTGCGGTCGACGGGGCCGGTGATCTCGACCCGCCGATCGGTCAGGTCCGGCGGGGCCGGCGCCACCCGCCAGTCCGAGCGCCGGATCTCGGCCGTGCGGTCGAGGAACGCGAACCGTCTGCCGGCGTCGAGCTCCGCTTGGCGCTCGGCGCGCGCGGCGAGCCGGCGCCGACGCTCCGGGTCGAACGCGCGGTGGAGCGAGGCCACGAACCCGAGCGCGTCGTCGGTCAGGATGTCGCTCGCGCGGCCCGCGACCGGCGCGAGGACCTGGATGCCTTCTTCGGTCACGGGCCCTCCTTCCCCGGGGATCGATGTGAGGAAACCGCCGGCGCTACGGGACGATCTTCGAGATCGGCAGCTCGAGGATGTCCGTCGCGCCGAGCGCCTTGAGGAGCGGGATCAGGGTGTTCACCTGGCGCTTCTCGACGACCGTCTCGACGGCGTAGCCGCCCTCCTGGAGCCGGGATACGGTCGGTGACTTCATCGCCGGCACCGCCTCGAGCACCGGGGTGAGGTCGCCCTCGCCGACGTTGAGCTTGATCAGGACGCGGCCCTCGGCGCGGAGCGCGCCGAGCAGCAGCGTCACGACGTCGTCCATCGCGCGACGCTTGTCCGGGTCGCCCGCCGAGTCGCGGTTCGCCACGAGCACGGGCTCGGAGGACATGAGCGTGTCGAGGATCTTCATCCCGTGGGCGCGTAGCGTGCTCCCGGTCTCGGTGATGTCGACGATCGCGTCGACGATCTCGGGGACCTTCGCCTCGGTGGCGCCGTACGACCACACGACCTTCACGTCGATGCCGAGGTCCGCGAAGAAGCGCTGCGTGAGGTGCAGGAACTCGGTCGAGATCCGCGATCCCGGCGGCATCTCCCGCGCGCTGTTCGCTGGGTGATCGCTCGGGACGGCGAGCACGACCTTCGTGCCGTGCCCGGTCCCGCTCTTCGCGTAGGACAGGCTCGTGAGCACGTCGACGTCGGCGCCGGTCTCGGCGATCCAGTCCTGCCCGGTGATGCCGAGGTCGAACAGCCCGTCCTGCACGTAGGTGGGGATCTCCTGCGGCCGGAGCAGCGAGACACGGTCGATCCGCTCGTCGTCGATCGAGCCGTGGTAGTCGCGGTCGGAGCCGCGACGCACGCGCAGGTCCGCGTCCTCGAACAGCCGCAGCGTCTGCGCCTCGAGCGAGCCCTTCGGGATGACCAGCCTCAGCACGGCGCGAGTGTACCGGCTGCGTCCGGGCGATAGGCTTCGGGGCCGTGGCCGTCTACCGCAACCAGGAGACCATCGCCCGCATCCAGCGGATGTTCCTCCTCCTCATCGTCGTCGGCCTCGGGGCGGGCGCGATCGGCCTGTTCCGCGCCGCCATCTCCGGACCCGGCCCCTCGCTGTGGTCGGGACTCGGGCTCCTTGCCATCGGCATGGTCGCCCTGCTGCTGCGGCGTCGGACCGGCGACGTCGCCGTCGAGACGGGGCCCGAGGGGGTCGTGGCTCGGAACCTGCTCTCGACGCAGCGGATCGCGTGGTCCGAGATCGAGGGGTTCGAGGAGGGCTCCCGCCGACGCGGCATCACGATGGCGTTCGTGCAGACGGTCTCGGGGAGGAAGCACGGGCTCGCCGGCGTGGGCGACTCGGGCAGGACCTCGGCGAGGATCCTGCGTGCCCTCGACAAGGAGCTCAAGGCCGCGCGGAAGCGCTGAACCCGGTCAGACGCCGCCGAGACCGCGGAAGAAGCAGGTGCGCTCGCCGGTGTGGCACGCGGCGCCCTCCTGATGCACGCGGGCGAGGATCACGTCCGCGTCGCAGTCCACGAGGAGCTCATCCCAGTGCTGCAGATGGCCGCTCGTGTCGCCCTTGCGCCACAGCTCCTGCCGCGACCTGCTCCAGTAGACCATCCGGCCCTCGGCGAGCGTCCGCTCGAGCGCCTCGCGGTTCGCCCACGCGAGCATGAGCACGTCCCCGTTCTCGACGTCCTGCACGACGACCGGGACGAGCCCTGCGTCGTTCCATCGCAGGCCGTCCAGGTCCACGCGCTCCATCAGGTCCTCACCGGGAGGCCGCGCGACGCGAGGTGGTCCTTCACCAGCGCGATCGTGAGCTCCTCGAAGTGGAACCGGGACGCCGCGAGCACGGCGTCGGCCCCGCCCTCGACGAGCGCGTCGGCGAAGTGCTCCAGCGAGCCGGCTCCGCCGCTCGCGACGAGCGGGACGCCGATGGCACCTCGCACCGCACGCAGCAGGTCGAGGTCGTAGCCCTCGCCGGTGCCGTCGCGATCCATCGAGGTAAGGAGCACCTCGCCGGCGCCTCGGCGCTCGGTGGCGTCGACGGCCCACGTGACGGCGTCGAGGCCCGTGGGCGTGCGACCGGCGTCGACGTACACCTCCCAGGAGCCGTCCGCGTGCTTCGCGTCTATCGCGACCACCATGCACTGCGTGCCGAAGCGCTCGGCGCAGCGCTCGAGCAGCGATGGGTCGCGCACCGCCGCGCTGTTGACCGCGACCTTGTCGGCGCCGGCGCGCAGCAGCGCGTCCACGTCCGCCTCGGACCGGACGCCGCCGCCGACGGTGAGCGGGATGAAGACCTGCTCGGCCGTGCGGGCGATCACGTCGAGCGTGGACGCGCGCCCCTCCACCGTCGCGGTGATGTCGAGGAACACGAGCTCGTCGGCGCCCTCGGCGTCGTAGCGGGCCGCGAGCTCGACGGGGTCGCCCGCGTCCCGGAGGTCGACGAACCGCGTCCCCTTCACGACGCGGCCGGCGTCGACGTCCAGGCACGGGATCACGCGCTTCGCGAGCGTCATCCGCGGACGACCTCCTCCAGGCGCATCGTGCCCGAGTACAAGGCCTTGCCGACGACCGCCGCCTCGAGGCCAAGGTCCCGGAGCTCGCGCACGTCGTCGGCGATCCGGACGCCGCCGCTCGCGACGACCGGCCGGTCGGTGAGCTCGAGCACGCGCGCGTACAGGTCGAAGTCCGGGCCGTCCATCGTGCCGTCCTTCTGGACCGAGGTCACCAGCAGCCGGGGCGCGCCGGCATCGATGAGGGCCGGCACCGCCTCCTCGAGCCTGGGCCCCGCCTCCTGCCAGCCGTGGGTCATCATGCGCCCGTCCTTCACGTCGACCGCCACGAGCACGTGGTCGCCGAAGTGCTCGACGGCCTCGGCGACGAACCCGGCGTCGAGCGCCGCGGCGGTCCCGAGGATCGCGCGCGCGGCGCCGTCCTCGATCGCCTCCTCGATCGCGGCGATCGTCCGCAGGCCGCCGCCGAGCTGCACCGGGATCGCGACCTGGCGGCAGATCTCCCGGACGATCTCGCGGTTCGAGCCGTCGTCCCGGGCGGCGTCCAGGTCCACGACGTGGAGGCGCCGAGCGCCCTCGCTCTGGAACCGGACGGCGACCTCGACCGGATCGTCGTCGTACACGGTCTCTGCCGCGTAGTCGCCGCGGAACAGCCGGACGCACTTGCCGCCGCGCAGGTCGATCGCGGGGATCACGATCATGCCGAGCCCACCTCGAGCACGAACGACTCGTAGAGCTGCAGGCCGGGCTCGCCCGACTTCTCGGGGTGGAACTGGGTGGCGAAGACGTTCTCGCGGGCCACGGCCGCCGCGAACGGGCGTCCGTGCTCCGTGCGGCCGATCGCTTCGAGGCCGACGTCCGGCGCGAACGAGTGGACGAAGTAGAAGCGCGTGCCGCTCGGCACGTCGCGCGTGTACGGGTGGGGAGCGAGCCACGTGACGGTGTTCCAGCCCATGTGGGGGACCTTGACGTCCTCGGGGAGCCGGCGCGAGACGCCGGGGAGCAGCCCGAGGCCGGGGTCGGGATCCTCCTCGCTCGCGACGAGCAGCACCTGCATGCCGACACACACGCCGAACACGGGGCGGCCGCTCTCGGCGACCGCGGTGACGACCCCGTCGAGACCCCGCTCGCGGAGGTTCCGCATGCATGCGCCGAAGTGCCCGACGCCGGGCACGACGAGCGCGCTCGCGCCGAGGGCGTCGCCGGCGTCCCTCGTGACCTCGGGCTTGCCGCCGACGTGCTCGATCGCGCGGGCCACGCTCCGCAGGTTCCCCATGCCGTAGTCGAGGATCGCGATCGTCACAGCGCGCCCTTCGTGCTCGGGACGTCGGCGCCGATCACGCGTACGGCGTCCTGGAGGCACTTCGCGAGCGCCTTGAACTCGGCCTCGACGACGTGGTGGGGCGAGCGCCCGCTGACGAGGCGCACGTGCAGGGTCATCTCGGCGGCGGTCGCGAAGGCCCGGACGAAGTCCTCGGTCAGGCCGGTGTCGTAGGTGCCGATCGTCTCGGCCGGCACGTCGATCTCGTGCACGACGAAGGGCCGGCCCGAGAGGTCGAGCGCGACCGCGACCGCGGCCTCGTCGAGCGGCACCGTGATCGAGGCGAACCGCCGGATCCCGCGCTTGTCGCCGAGCGCCTCGCGCAGCGCCCGCCCGAGCGCCAGCCCCACGTCCTCGACCGTGTGGTGCCCGTCGACCTCCAGGTCGCCCTTCGCGGTCACGGTCAGATCGAACCCGGCGTGCGTGCCGAGCTGCGACAGCATGTGGTCGAAGAACGGCAGGCCGGTGTCGGCGCTCGACGCGCCCGAGCCGTCGAGTGCGAGTTCGACCCGGACGTTGGTCTCTTTCGTGACCCGCTCGATCGTGGCGGTACGGCTCATGCGAGGACCTCCTCGAGGGCGGACAGGAACAGGTCGACCTCCTCCGGCGTCCCCGCCGTCACGCGGAGCGCATCCGGGATCGTCGACGTGAAGTCGCGGACGAGCACCCCGCGGTCGAGCAGCCCCCGCCACACGGCGATGGCGTCACCCGTCGGGCGGAACAGCACGAAGTTCGCGTCGGACGCGAACGCCTCGACGCCGAGCCTCGGCAGCGCCGCGAGGATCCGGTCGCGCTGCTCGCGCACGGCGTCGAGGATCTCGAGCGCCTCGTCCCGATGGGCGAGGGCCACGAGCCCGGCGGCCTGCGTGAGCGCGCTCATGTGGTACGGCAGGCGGACGCGGCGGAGGTCCTCGACGACCTCGGGCGAGGCGAGGCAGTACCCGATCCTCGCGCCGGCGAGCGCGAAGGCCTTCGAGAACGTCCGGACGACGACGACGTTCGGGAAGCGACGCACGAGCGGCGCCATCGACTCGCCGCCGAACTCGATGTAGGCCTCGTCGATCACGAACAGCTCGTTCGGGACCAGCTCCGCGGCCGCGGCGATGATGCCGGGATCCTGCGCGTTGCCGGTCGGGTTGTTCGGCGAGCACACCATCACGACGGCCGGGTGACCCTCGTGGTGCTTGTGGACCATGTCGACGGCCGTGATCCGCCACGGCGGCTCGAGCGGCACGTGGACGACCAGGCTGTCGGTCACCCACGCGATGCGCTCGTGCATCGCGTACGTCGGGTCGAACAGCACGACGCGGCGGCCCGGGCCACCGTACGCCTGCAGGATCTGCTGGAGGATCTCGTTCGAGCCGTTCGCCACCCACGTGCCCGCGAGGTCGTGGTCGCTCAGCTCGGCCAGGCGGGAGCGGAGCTCGACGGCCTCGCGATCCGGGTACCGGTTGAGCGTCTGAGCGCGGACCGCCTCGGCCAGCTCGTCGCGGTACGCCTCGGGCAGCGGGTACGGGCACTCGTTCGTGTTCAGGCGCGCCTTCACGTGCAGCTGCGGCGCGGCGTAGGGCTCGATGTCGCGGAGGCCGGGTCGTGGCTGCGGGCGGGTCACGGCGCGCCCTCCTCCGCGGCGGCCCGCTCGGCGCGGATCGTGGCTGCGCGGCCGTGGCTGACCAGGCCCTCGACGCGCGCGATCTCAGCGACCTCGGCCGCCAGGGCGGCCGCGGCGTGGCGCGACATCTCGACCACGCTCGAGACGGTGACGAAGTCGGCCGCGCGCAGACCGCTCGAGAACCGTGCCGTCCCCGAGGTCGGCAGCACGTGGTTGGAGGCGACGCCGTAGTCGCCGAACGGGACTGCCGTCCACGCGCCGAGGAAGATCGCTCCCGCGCTGCGGATCTTGACCGCGAGCGCGCGCGGGTCCTCGGTCACGATCTGCAGGTGCTCGGGCGCGAGATCGTTCGCCACCTCGGCGGCGTGGTCGAGGTCGGCGACGAGGAGCGCACGTCCGCGCTCGGCCAGGGCCCGCTCGACGATCTCGCGGCGGCCCGCGCGCGCGACCTCGGCTTCGAGCGCCTTCAGGGTCTTCTGGAGGAGGTCCTCATCCGGCGTGACGAGGGTGGCCTCGGCCATCGGATCGTGCTCGGCCTGCGCGACGAGGTCGGTGGCGAGGAGCTCGGGGTCGGCGGTCCCATCGGCGATGAGCACGAGCTCGCTCGGTCCGGCGAGCGAGTCGATGCCGATCACGCCGTGCAGCTGACGCTTCGCCTCGGTCACGTACGCGTTGCCGGGCCCGACGACCGTGTCGACCGCCGGGACCGGATCCGTCCCGTACGCGAGCGCGGCGATCGCCTGCGCGCCGCCGACCTTCACCACGCGCGTCGCGCCCGCGCGCACCGCGGCGTACAGCACCGACGCGTGGACCGAGCCGTCGGCCGACGGCGGCGTCGCGACGACTACTTGCTCGACGCCGGCGACCACGGCCGGCACGACGGTCATCGCGACGCTCGAGGGGTACACGGCGCGCCCGCCCGGCACGTAGCAGCCGGCGGCGCGGATCGGCTTCACGAGCTCGCCGAAACGAACGCCGTCGCGCTCGTCCACCCACTCGATCGGCAGCTGCCGCCGGTGGAGGTCGGTCAGCCGCTCGACGAGCGAGTCGATCGCCCCCTTCAGCTCGGTCGGGACGGTCCGCTCGGCGGCCTCGAACTCGTCCGGCGTGACGACCAGACCGCGCTCGCGCAGGTCGGCGCCGTCGAAGCGCAGGGTCAGATCGAGCAGGGCGTCGTCTCCCTCGGCGCGCACGCGCGCGACGATCTGCCGCACGGTCTGCTCCACGGAGGGATCGATCTCGAGACGTCGGGGCTCGAGCCGCTCCCTCCTGGTTCGGAGGTCGAGGAGCTCGAGCACCTAGTGCTCCTCGGCGGCCTCGTGATGGGGCTGGGCGGCACGCCCCGCGTGCCGGTCGCGCACGAACAGGATCCAGCCTGTCGCCGAGACGACGCCCGCCGCGGCGATCAGCGAGCCAACGGCCAGCAAGAGGGTCTGTTCGCGGGACATGGGGCCCAAAGGGTACCCGAAACCGCAGGTCAGCGGCTCGCCCGGCCCCGAGTCAGCCGGTGACGCCTCGGTAGCCGGAGCGATACAGCAACGCACCGCCGAGGACGCCGAGCGTGAGCCCGAGCGCCGGCCAGTGCCGGCCGGCGGCGAACCACGCGATCTGCATGACGATGGAGACCACCGTCACCGTGATGCCGAGCGCCCCCAGCAGATAGCCCTCCCACCTCGCCATGCTGCGGATCATATCCTTGGCCATCTCGAGGCACGACCGGGTCAGGGCCGTTGCTCGAGGGCGGCCCTGCGCTTCGCGTCGGCTCGACGTTCGGCCTCGAGGCGCTCGAGGTCCACGTCGCTGAAGTCGACGTAGGTCATCGCGTCGGCGATCGCGGTGTGGCCGGCGACGTCCCTGATCAGCGCGTGCATCTGGTGCGCGACCCGCCGGTACGTCGGGTGTCCTTGGGGTGAGCTGCGGAGCTCGATCAGGTGCATCGCCTCGCGGGCGCTCATCTGCATCACGAAGCGGATGCGGTAGGCCATCGCGACGGCGTACTGCGCGACGTCCTTGCCGGCGGCATCGGCGAGCCTGGCCCACGTCGTGGCCGAGTCCTCCATCACACGATGCCACTCGTCGGCGAGGCCGGCCTCGTCGATCTGCTCGGGGGTGGCGTACCCGTGTTGAGGCGTGAGGATCTGCCACTCGAGCGTGAGCGGGCGGTGACGCTGGAGGTCGCGGAAGGCCCCGTAGTCGCACAGGACGTCGAAGCGGTAGCCGGTGCGCTCGAACGCCCGACCGGGCTTGTGGCGGCGGTTCCCGCGCTCGCCGACGTACGCGCGGAGGACCTCGGCGCGCTCGGTCGGGGTCATCTCGCGGACGAGATCGCGTAGGCGGCCGTCGGGCAGGTCGGTCGATGCGTACAGCGCCGCGGCGACGATCTTCTCCTCGCCGTCGGGCTCCCAGTCGGTCAGCGTGACCTCGGGACCGCCGGTCGGCTCGTCGACGCCCGCCGTGACCTTCGCCGCCACCGAGGCCACCCCATCGCGGGTCTCCGCTTGGTACTCCGACCACGCGACGCCGCGGTCGGGGAGGTCGACGCGCTTGAGGAACGAGGGGATCAGCTTGCGCAGCTCGACGAGCATGAGGTCGGCGTACTCGCGCACCTCGGCGAGCGGGTGAGCGCGCATGCGGAGCAGCATCATCTCGAACGCCTGGCCGTCCGCGTACACGCCCAGGTTCGAGCGGGTCCCGGTTGGCAGCAGCACGCGGAGCGTGTCGCACGTCTTCGCGGTGATCGTCGAGCGGTAGATGAAATCTGAATCGGACGGGTCCTTCGGGAACCGCTCGGCGAACCAGTCGTACATCGGCTGGAACATCCGGCCGTACGCCTCGAACGTGCGCGTGGCGAAGTCCTGGTACTCGCGCTCGAGCGGCGTGCCCTCGATCTCGGGCGGAACGGTGAGGCGCCACCGTCCGCCCGGCTGGTCGTCGTAGCGCATGTAGCGCGTGGACTGCTCCAGGTACGCGGCCAGCCGCCCCCACTCGATCGCCTTCGCGAGGAGCTGGCTGGCCTGCTCGCACGCCAGATGCACGCCGCCGAGCTGGGCGACCGAGTCGTCGCCGTACTCGAAGAACACGTTGTCGTACAGGCGCTCGGCGCGCTCGGTGCCGACGTGGCCGGTGACGGCGAAGCCCTCGACGTCCTTCGCGAACTCGTCGAGGAACAGCCGCCGGATCGACTTCGTCGTGCGTGAGTAGCGTGCGAACAGCGCGCCCTTCACGACCTCGGGCAGGTTCGTGAGCGCGAACACCGGGCCTTCGAGGTTCGTGAAGTACGGCTCGAGGCGCGCGCGCTCCTCCGGCGTGAACCCCTCGACGACGTACCGGAGGGCCACGCTAGACGTCACCCGTCGGCCCCGTCGGCGGCTCGCTCGACGGCAGGTAGATCAGGACTCGGCTCCCGGTCTCGACCTCGGTGAACGGAGCCGGGTCGGTGTCGACCACCTTCGTGCCGTTCGGGCACTGCGGGTTCGGCGGCAGCGTCTCGTCGGCCACGATCGGAACGAGACCGGCGTCCTGGATCCGGCCCTTCGCCTGGCCCAGGTTGGAGCAGATCACGTCCGGGACCGTCACCTGGCCGGGACCGGTCGAGACCAAGATCGTGACCTCGGAGCCGAACTGCGCGTCGGTGCCGGCGGCCGGGTCGGTCCCGACGACGTCGCCGACGTCCACCGTGTCGCTCGCCGCGTCCTCGAATCCGGCGACGACGAATCCGGCGGTCTCGAGCGTCGTCTGGGCCTCCTCCGGCGACAGTCCCTCGGTCGGCGGGACGGTCACCGAGTCCGGCGCCACGAGCACCGTGAGCGTGACCGGCGTGCCCTCCTCGACCTGCGCCCCTGCCTCGGGGTCCTGCGCGGTGACGGTCCCGGGCACCTGCGTGGCGGGGTCCTCGATCGGGACCTCGATCCGGTCCTCGGCGACGGTGAGGCCCTCGCCGATCAGGGTCTCCTCGGCCGCGCGCACGCGCTCGCCCACGACGTTCGGCACCTCGATGAGCACGGGGCTCGGCGACTCCTCGCCGCCGCCGAGGATGTCGCTCGCGAAGAGCCAGAGCAACAGCGCGATCGCGAGCAGGACCCCGCCGATCACGAGCACCGGGATCCACCAGCGCGAGCGCTCGGGCTCCGTCGGCGGCAGAACCTGCGTGCCGTCGCCGGCCGGCGTCATGACCTGGGTCGCCGCCGGCGGCGCGAGCAGCGGCGTGGCCTCGACCGGCATCCCCCGGCGGACGCGGTCGAGGTCGGCGCGGAGCTCCTCGGCCGACTGGTAGCGGTTCGCCGGGTTCTTCGCCATCGCGCGCAGGATCACGGCATCGAGATCCGGCGTGACGTCGTTGTTCATCTTCGAGGGCGGCTTCGGCTGCTCGAGCACGTGCTTCGAGGCGACGGCCACGGGGGAGTCACCGAGGAACGGCGGGCGACCGGTCACCATCTCGTACAGCACGCAGCCGAGCGAGTAGATGTCCGAGCGCCCGTCGACGGGCTCGCCCTGCGCCTGCTCGGGCGACAGGTACGACGCCGTCCCGAGCACCGCGGCCGTCTGCGCCACGGTCTCGGCGGTCGTGGTCATGCGCGCGATGCCGAAGTCCGCGACCTTCACCTGGCCGGTCGGCGTCAGCATGATGTTGCCGGGCTTGATGTCGCGGTGGATCACGCCCTGCGCGTGCGCGGCCGAGAGCGCGCTCGCGACGGCCTCCGCGATCTCGATCGCGCGATCCGGCATGATCCTGCCGCCACCGGCGAGGTAGTCCTGCAGGGTGCGGCCCTCGACGTACTCCATGACGATGAAGTGGACGCCGCCGTCGGTGCCGGTGTCGAAGACGCTCACGACGTTCGGGTTCGACAGGCGAGCGGCGGCCTGGGCCTCGCGCCGGAAGCGCTGGACGAAACCTTCGTCCTCCGCGAACTGCGGCGCGAGCAGCTTGATCGCGACCCGCCGCCCGAGGACCGTGTCGGTGCCCTCGAAGACCTTCGCCATGCCGCCCCGGCCGAGCTCGCGCTCGACCCGGTAACGGCCCCCGAGGACCGGTTGCTCGCTCACGGTTCCCCCCTCATCGGTTCAGGGCGGCCTCCATGACCGCCCTCGCGATCGGCGCCGCCAACGCGCCCCCGGTCGCTTCACTGCCAAGGCTACCGCCGTCGAGGACGATCACCGCGACGGCGATCTGCGGATCGTCGGCCGGCGCGAACGAGACGAACCACGCGTGCGGGTCCGCGCCCTCGCCGTGCTGGGCCGTCCCCGTCTTGCCGGCGACGCTCACGCCGGAGATCCGGGCGGCCGTCCCAGTGCCACCCTCGACGACCTCGATCATCATCGCGGTGAGGAGCGCGGCGTTCACTTCGGTCATGGGCCGCGAGAAGATCTCGGGCTCGAAGGTCTCGACCACCTGGCCGTCGGGCGCCCGGACCTCGGTCACCAGGCGGGGGCGCATCATCACCCCGCCGTTGCCGATCGCCCCGGCCACGAGCGCCATCTGCAGCGGGTTCGCCGCGACGTTGTCCTGGCCGATCGCCGACAGCGCGACCGCGGGCCGCCGGTCCTCGAAGTACGAGGGATCCGGGAAGACGCCCTCCTGGAACGGGACGTCGAACGGCACGTCGCCGGTCGTGCTCGTGGGCGCGAACCCGAACGCCCACGCCTGCTCGGCCAGCGCCTCGGCCCCGAGCTCGAGGCCGATCTCGCCGAAGACGACGTTGCACGACTGTCGCAGGGCGTCGGCGAGCGTGATCCGCGAGCCGCCCGAGCACGTCACGCCGCCGAAGTTGGAGAGCGTCTCGTTCGTGTCGGGCAGGTCGAGGACGTGCGGGTTCGGCCAGGTGCTCGCCGGGCCGTAACCGTTCGCGAGCGCCGCCGCCGCATCGATGATCTTGAAGGTGGAGCCCGGCGGGTAGAGCTCGTCGCTCGCGCGCGATCGGAGCGGCTTGTCGGGGTCGGCGTTCAACTCCTCCCACGTGCGTCGGATCTCCGCGGGGTCGTGCGAGGAGAGGGGGTTCGGGTCGTACGATGGGTTCGCGACGAGCGTGAGCACGTTGCCGGTCCGCGGGTCGATCGCCGCGACCCCCCCGGGCAGGTCGCCGAGGGCTTGGGCCGCGGCCTCCTGCAGCTCGGGGACGATCGACGTGATGATGGAGCCGCCGCGCTTCGGCCGGCCGAGCACCATGTCCGCGAGCGTCTGCGGCAAGAGCTGCGGGGCATCGCCGGCGAGGTACCCGTTGAACGACTCCTCGAGCCGGCTCCGCCCGTACACGAACGAGTAGTAGCCCGTCACGTACCCGTTGAGCTCCCCCTGCGGATAGCGGCGCTCGAACCGGAGCTCGCCGGGGCTCCGCTTGCTGAGGGCCAGGACCGTCCGCCGGTCCGCGGCGAGGATCTGGCCGCGGTTCACCTCGTACTCGGCGATCAGCTGGCGCTTCGCGTTCGCCGGGTTGTCGGCCAGGCGATCGGCCGACACGACCTGGATGTACGTGACCTGCCCGATCAGGATCACGAATAGGACGCCGAGCGCGAGCGCGAGCTGCCGGACCTGGCGCTCCATCAGCCGCCGCCCTTCGGCCGCACGGGCGCCGGGCCCGAGGAGACGCGCACGAGCAGCGCGAGCAGGACGAAGTTCGAGACCAGGCTCGAGCCGCCGTAGGACACGAACGGCAGCGTGACGCCGGTGAGCGGGATCACGCGGGTGACGCCGCCCACGATCACGAACGTCTGGAGGGCGACCGCGGTCGACAGGCCGGTCGCGAGGAGCCGGCCGAACGCGTCGGGGCTCGCGAGCGCCGCGCGCAGCCCCTTGCCGACGAGGAGGAGGTACAGCAGGAGGATGCCGGCGGTCCCGAGCATCCCGAGCTCCTCGCCGATCACGGCGAAGATGAAGTCGGTCGACGCGAACGGGATCAGGCCCGGCGACCCGCGTCCGAGCCCCTCGCCAACGAGCCCGCCGGTCCCCATCCCGAACTGCGCCTGCGCGAGCTGCCCGTAGCCGACGTCGAACACCTTCGCCGGGTCCAGGGCGTTCAGCCACACGTCGACCCGCAGCTGGACGTGGTCGAAGACCTGGTACCCGACCCACGCGCCGATCGCGAACAGGAGCCCGCCGATCACCAGGTAGGCCGCGCGTCCCGTCGCGACCCAGAGCATCACGACGAAGATCCCGAAGTACAGGAGCGAGGCGCCGAGGTCGCGCTGGATGAACAGCACGGCGAGCGAGGCTCCCCACGCGAGGAGCACCGGCATCAGGTGCTTCGCCGGAGGGAGGCGCAGCGGCCCCACGCCGCCCGTCGCGACCCGGAGGAGCTCGCGCTTCTGCGTGAGGTACGAGGCGAGGAACACGACGATGAGGACCTTGCCGATCTCGGAGGGCTGGAAGCCGATCGGGCCGATCTTCACCCACAGCCGAGCGCCGTTGATCGTGCGCCCGATGCCCGGTACGACCGGCAGCAGCAGCAGCACGATGCCGAGCAGCCCGATCGTGTACGTGTACGCGTCGAGCTGGCGGTGATCGCGCACCACGAACAGCGTGACGCAGAACGCCGCGAGCCCGATCGCCACCCAGGTCGCCTGCTCGGCGGCCAGACCGCCGGAGAGCCTGAAGATCATCGCGAAGCCGAGACCCGTGAGGACGGCGGCCGTCGGGAACAGCGCGGGATCGGCGCTCGGCGCGTATCGGCGGATCGTGAACGCGGCGGCCGCGAACCCGATCGCGAAGATCGACCCGTAGAGCGCGATCGTCGCCGGCACGTTCCCGCGCTTGCCGAGCCCCGCGAGCACGTATGCCCCGACCGCGATCACGAGCGCGAGGACGGTGAAGGCGATCGCCGCTGCCGGCCGAGCCCGCCCCCTCGGGACGGCGGCCTGGCTCACGGCGCCGGCTCCGGGAACGCGCCGTTCGCCGCCAGATCCTCGCGGATGCGTTCGACGATCGCGTCGGCCTCGGCCCGATCGTTCGCGGTGATGCCCTCGCCGAGGTCCCGGTACAGCGCGAGCGCCTGGGCGTCCTCGGCCGGGATGGTGGTCTCGACGACGACGTGGTGCAGGTCGAAGCCGGCGACCTCGGTCGGCATCCCGCGGAAGACGGCGACGCGGCCGTCGCTCACGCCGACGTACCACTGGGTGTCCAGGTACATGCGGAGGCCGACGAACGCGATGACCACGACCGCGACGGCGATCGCGATCGATGTCGCGAGCTTCGCCCACCGGATGCGGGCGGCCAGAGGTCGCGCGGAAGGGCGGGGAGGGGACCCCGGCTCCGCCGGACCGGTCGGCTCCGCACGACCTCCCCGCCCGACCGTGCCGGCGGTCGCCGTGCGCGGTCGGGGGTCGCCGGGTTGCAGGATCGTCCGGGTCTCCGTGTCTGGGTCGCGTGCTTCGGCACCTCCCCCGTCGTGGAAGTCGAGGAGGATGGCGGTGATGTTGTCGACGCCGCCGGCGGCGTTGGCGTCGGCGATGAGGCGGCGGACGGCGGTATCGGGGTCGCGCTCGGCGGTCAGGATCCGGGCGATGTGCTGGTTCGAGAGCATGTCGTGGAGGCCGTCGCTGCAAAGCAGCAGGCGGTCGCCGGGGCGGGGGGTCATCTCGAGTTCGTCGACGTCGACGTTCGGCTCGACCCCTACGACGCGGATCAGGATGTTGCGATGCGGGTGGACCTCGGCCTCGACCTCCGTGAGCTCTCCTTCGGTCACCATGCGCTGGACGAGGGTGTGGTCCTCGGTGACCTGACGGAGCTCGCCGTCGCGCAGGAGGTACGCCCGCGAGTCCCCGACGTGGGCCAGGCGCACGCGGTCGCCCTCGAGCACGGCGACGGTGAGGGTCGTGCCCATGCCCGAGACCGCTCGGTCGCTCATCGACCGCTCGAACACGGCGCGGTTCGCCTCGCGGACGAGCTCGGGGAGCGTGCCCTCGCCGGTCGCGAACAGGCGCTCGAGCGTCTCGATCGCGATGCGCGAGGCGACCTCCCCGCCGCGGTGACCGCCCATCCCGTCCGCGAGCGCGAACAGCGGGTCCTCGGCGACGTACGTGTCCTCGTTGCCGTCGCGGACCTGACCGATATCGGTCGCTGCGGCGACGACGACCCTCACCGCACCCCCTTCATCGTCGGAGCTCCAACACCGTCTTGCCGATCCTCACGACGTCGCCGGCGTGCACCTCGGTCGGCGCGCCGACCCGTCGATCGTTCAGGTACGTGCCGTTCGTCGAGCCGAGGTCCTCGAGCATCCACGCGCCGTCGCGGGTCGAGAGCTTCGCATGGTGCTGGCTCGCGTACGTGTCCTCCAGGCGAACCTGGCAGGCCTCGGCGCGGCCGATCTCGAGGCCGTCCGAGAGCCGGACCGAGCGGGGCTTGCGAGCCTCGGGCGCGTGCACCACGAGCGTGGTCGGCGCACGGCCGCCGCGGGGCGCCTTCGCCTTGGACTTCGAGGCCTTCGGTCCCTGGCCCTGGTTCGAGGGGGCCCGCCGGCCGGACAGATCGGTCGCGACCGAGCGCAGGGCCCGGAAGATGAAGAAGTACAGGAGCGCGACGAGCGCGTACTTCAACACCGAAAGGACGAACGGCGACACGTCAGCCCCTCCGGAACTCGAGCACGGTGCTCCCGATCGTGATCCGGTCGCGGTCGGCGAGCAGGCGCTCGCGGACGGGCTCGCCGTTCACGAGCGTCCCGTTCGTCGAGCCGAGGTCCGTGACGACGAACCCGTCGTCGCGACGGACGATCTGCGCGTGCCGGCGCGAGGCGCCGGGGTCGGTCAGGACCACCTCGCACTCGGGCAGCCGACCGATCGTGGTCGTCGAGCGCAGGCGGAACGTGTCGGCCACGCGGTCGCCGTCGATGAGCACGAGCCCCGCGTCGCCGGCCGCCGGGACGGCGGGCGGCATCTCGCCCTCGCCCTCGACGAACCCCGCCGAGCACCGGAAGCGCCCTCGGGCGAGGTCCGGATCGACCTCCAGCTCGACGGTCGGCGGCCCGACGAGACCCCAGCCGCGCTCGAGCGCCGTTTCGCGGATCACGCGCTCGAGCTCGGCGACGATGGCCTGCTCGGCCTGCTCGAACCGGCCGCCGTCCTCCTCGGACAGCGAGAAGACGAAGTGGTTCGGGGCCCAGACGTCCCGCACGCCGACCGTCTTGCCCGAGTCCATCTCGCGCATCACGCGCTTCGCGAGCTCGACCGGCTGGAGGCCGGAGCGGAACGTGCTCGCGAAGAACCCCTCGACGAGGTTCCCGAGTCGGCGTTCGAACTCACGCAGGATCGGCACGGCGGCGAGTGGTCGCGGGGGGCAGGCCCGTCGACGGCTTATCGTACCCCGCGACCGAGGCGCGGCCGGTGACGGACCCGGTTGCCGAAGCGACGACTGCTACGATGCCCAGCGCGCGGGCGAGTGGCGGAATATGGCAGACGCGCAGGATTCAGGTTCCTGTGAGGGCAA
>DAIUEM010000017.1:0-17698 GCA_036845105.1 Actinomycetota bacterium
CGGCACCGAGGAATCACCGGGCGAGGTCGAGCTCTATCAGGGCCGATCTTATAAGTCGTACCGCGGCATGGGCTCCATCGGCGCGATGGCGCGGCGCCACGGCTCGTCGGATCGCTATTTCCAGGACACGACCGAGGAGCTCGAGACGATGCGGTCGGATCTCGGGAGCGCCCGGTCGCAGCTGGGGCGCCTGGGATCCGAGCTCGGCGCCGCGCGCGGGGAGCTGAAGGCGGCGCGGTCCGAGCGCGACGCCGCCACGACCGAGCTCGAGACCCTCCGCGCGGAGGTCGGATCCGAGCGCGAGCGGGAGGAGGGGGTTGCCGCCGAGCTCGAGGCCGTGCGGAAGGACCTGGACGAGGTCCGCGCAGGTCTCGACGCGACGGGCCGCGAACGGGACGAGCTCGGCGCCCGCGTCGACGATCTGGCGTCGCAGCTCGAGCGGGCGACCGCCGAGATGAACGACGCGAGGGACGAGGCGGCCGCGGCGAAGGCCGAAGCCGACGCCGATCGAGCGGAGGTTCAGAAGATCCGCGCCGAGCTGGACGCGGCGCGGGCCGAGGCGGACGCCGCGCGCGAGGAGTCGGACGCCGCTCGGGCGGACGCGCGGGACGCGATCGCGAGGCTCGAGGGGACGCAGGCCGACGCCGAGGACGCCCTCGGTCGCGCCGCGACGGAGGCGACCGCGGTCGCCGACCGGGTCTCCGAGCTCGAGGGACGGCTGGCCGAGGCCGAGGCCCGCGCCGCGCAGGCCGAGGAGGGCCGCGAGCAGGCCGAGGCGCGGGCCGCCGAGGCTCTCGAGCGCGCGAGGGGCGCGGAGGGGCTCCTCGCGGAGGCCGAGACCCTGCTCGTCGAGGCCGAGGCGGAGTTCCGGCGCGTGCGGGAGGCCGACGCCCCCGCCGGCGGCCAGGCGCCCCCGAGCGCTCAGGACGTGGGCGAGGTCGAGCCGGACCCGCAGCGCATGAACGGCGTGAACGGCTCGGAGACGGGGCGCCGGCCGACGACGAAGGTGGAGGTCGACACGCTCGTCCGCCGCATCGTGCAGGAGTCGTGGGGCGGCTCCGGCCGGATGGTCAGCGTGTACGCCGAGCCGGTCGTCGTCCTGGCACCGCGCGGCGTGATCGAGGCCATCGTCGGCGATCTGCTCGCGCGCTCGGTGCAGCGGACGTCGGAGGGCAACCGCATCGTCGTCCACGTCGAGCGCGCCGACGATGGCGCGTTGATCTCGGTCGAGCACGGCAGGCCGCCCGAGGAGGACGCGATGAGCGGGGAGACGCGCCAGCTCGTGGCCGAGCTCGGCGGGTGGGCCGGCGTCGAGCCGCATCCCGGCGGGGGTTCGATCCTCCGGGTGCTGCTGCCGCGCGAGACGTCGGCGGACGCCGCGATCTCCGCCTGAGCGCTACGCGACGACCCGCAACCGGCTGCCGCGCGGCGACTTCTCGATCTCGATGCGGGCGGGGAGCCGGATCGCGAGCTCGCGGACGTGCGTGATGACGCCGACCATGCGTCCGTCGCCGCCGAGCTGCTCGATGGCCTCGACGACGACCTCGAGCGTGTCCGGGTCGAGCGTGCCGAACCCCTCGTCCAGGAACAGGCTGTCCAGCCGCGCCTTCTCGGTCACCGAGAGCGCGCCGACCTGCTCCGACAGCCCGAGCGCGAGCGCGAGCGACGCGAGGAAGGTCTCCCCGCCCGAGAGCGTCCGCGCGCTCCGACGCTCCTCGCCGTTCCACGTGTCGACCACGAAGAACTCGTCGTCCACGAACTCCAGGTCGTAGCGCCCCGAGGACAGCGTGGACAGGCGCTCGGAGCCGGCCCGGGCGAGCAGCTGGAGCGCCTCGACCTGCAGGAACGCGATGATGCGGTCGGCGCGCAGCTCCTTCGCGAGCGCGTCGAACCGCTCCTCGCGGCGTCGGTGCTCCGCGATCTCCCGCACGAGCGCCCCGGCGTTCTCGAGCTTGCGGGCGAGCTCCTCCACGCGTCGCGTCGTCGTCGCCGCATCCTTCGCCGCCGCCGTGCACGCGGACGCGACGGCCTCCACCAGCTCGTCGAGCGCGGCCGCCGGCTCGACCAGCCCGTCGACGACCCCGAGCGCCTCCTCGAGCAGCTCCTCCTTCGCGCCGGCCCGTGCGTCGGCCAGCGCGTCGAGCCGTCCCGCCAGGTCCTCGAGCGCGACCGAGATCCGCCCCGCGGCCGCGGCGACGTCGGCCGGGTCGCCTCCGCCCGACACCGTCGGGAGTGGAGGGACCTCCACCTCGCCGGCGGTCAGGGCGCCGGCCCGCTCGAGCAGCCCCCCGAGCGCGAGCCCGTCCAGGCGGGCCCGGCACATCGCGGCCTCGGCCTCGAGCTTCGCGCGGCGCCCCTCGGCGGCCGTCGCCGCCTCGATCGCCTCCGCCGCCGCGGCGGCGGCGTCGTCGCGGCCGGTCTCGAGCTCCTCGAGGGCCGTGATCCGCTCGTCCAGCGTCGCGACGGGATCCGTGGGGAGCCGCCCGCCGAGGGACGTCCGGATCTCCGCCTGCTTCGCGCCGAGCTCCTCGCGCGCGGCGGCTGCGTCGGCCGCGAGGCGCGCGGCCTCGCGCTCGGCGTCGCGGAGCTCGCGCTCGGTCGTCTCGCGGGCCGCGGTCGCCTCGGTGAGCGCGTCCTTCGCCGAGGCGGCGGCGGCCTCGGCCTTCGCGAGCGCGGCCTTCGCCTTGTCGAGCGCCGGCACGCGCCGCGCCTTCGGCAGCGTCTCGATGCGACCGCCGCACACCGGACAGTCGTCGCCGACCGCGAGCCCGGAGCGCACCGCCGCGACCAGGTCCGCGTGCGTGGCCAGGTCCACGGCCTCCCTCGCGCCCTCGAGCGCCGCCATCGCGGCCTCGGCGCCCGCGACGTGGCCGGCGACCGCCTGCTCCGCCACCGCCAGCGCCTCCGCGATCGTCGCCGGCACGGCCTTCGCCGCCGCCGCGGCGGCGCGCAGCTCGGCGACGCGAGTCCCGAGCTCGGCGACGGCCTCCGCCTTCACCCTCGTCGCCACGAGGTCCCGCACCCGGCCCCAGGTTGCCTCGGCCTTGCGCAGGGACGCGGCGGCCCTGTCCGCGGTCGCGGTGGCGCTCGACGCCTCGCGGGCCGCATCGGCGGCCTCCCGCGCCGCGACCACCAGCGCCTCGGCGATCGCCTCGAGCTGCTCCGCGACGCCGGCGGCCGTGCCCGCGGCCTCACGCACGTCGCGGCCGCACGCGCGCAGATCCCCGACCGAGCGCGCGGCTTCGGCGCCGCGCTCGGCGATCCGGTCGACCGCCGACTTCGCCTGGGCCAGGCGACCCTCTCGGGCGGCGGCAACCTCGGCCTCGGCCTCGGCCTGAGCGAGGGCCTCGTGGGTGACCCCCGCGTACTCGGTCTCGAGCAGGCGGGCGCGGGTCTCCGCCTCGACGTTCGCGGCGCGCTTGCACTCCCCCGCCCGGCGCGCGAGACGCTCGAACAGGTGGAGGTCCAGCAGATCGGTGAGGATCTCGCGGCGCTGCCTCGCGTCGCCGACGAGGAACTCGGCGAACCGTCCCTGTGGCAGCAGGACCGTCCTCGTGAACGTCTCGTAGTCCAGGCCGATCGCCGAGCGGATCAGCGCGTCGGCCTCGCGCACGCGGTCGGCGCCCTCGCCGGCCTGGACCCACGCGTCCCCGTCACGCCGCTCGAGCAGGATCTTCGTGGCGCCCTTCGACGGGGTGGAGCGCGTGACGCGGTACGGCGTGTCGTCCACCGCGAACTCGAAGCACACGGCGAGGCGCGTCTGCCCCTGGCTCACGAACTGGCCGGCCTGCCTGCCCACGCGCTCGATGTAGCCGAACAGCGCGTACGTGATGGCGTCCAGGATCGACGTCTTGCCCGAGCCCGTCGGCCCCGAGATCGCGAACAGGTCGAGCCCCTCGAACTCGATCACCTGCTCGTCGCGGAAGGCCGTGAAGCCCTTCAGCTCCAGCCGGATCGGGCGCACTCAGGCGACCTCGGTCTCGTCGGCGAGGACCTCGTCGAACGCCTCGAGGATCGGCTCAGGTGGCTCGGCCCCGTGCTGCTGCCGGTAGTAGGCGACGAACTGGTCCCGGGGGTGGAGCGACGAGACCGGGTCCCCGGTCGTCTCGTGCTCCGCGCGCTCGTACACCAGGTGGACGTCGAGCGCGTTCGGGAGCTCCTCGCGGACGCGGTCGGCGATCCCCGGCACCGGGCCGTCGGTCGAGACGAACACGCGCAGGTACGCGTCGCCGAGCTCCCCCCCGCGGGCGATCACCTCGTCGAGCGTGCCGCGGACGTCTGCGAGCGCGCGGCCCGACGCGAGCGCCACCTCGCGGACCTTCGCCGGCTTGCCCGGTGCCGCGTCGACGATCGAGACCGACTTGCGCTGCCCCGCCTCGCCGAAGTCGAGCTGCAAGAGCGATCCCGCGTACCGCGCCGGCGCCGGCGAGCCCTTGACGGCCTGCGGCAGGTGGACGTGCCCGAGGGCCACGTACGAGACGGTGCCCGGCAGACGCGAGGGCGGCACGGCGTACGCGATGCCGATCGTGAGCTCCCGCTCGCCGCCACCGGGCGTCACGAGCGCCCCGTCGGTGAACAGGTGGCCGAGCACGACCTGGATCCGACCGGGTGTGAAGCCCGCGCACATCGCGCCGAGCAGTTCGCCCATGCCCTGGGCGTAGCTCTGGTACCAGGTCTCGCTCGCATCGAAGAGCGCGGCGGCGTCGCCGAAACGACGTTCGGGCACGAACGGGATGCACGCGACCTCCGCCACCTCGGTCCCGTCGCGCGAGGGGACCTGCACGATGCCGCCCTCGGCCGGCGGGCGGATCCGCGGGGCGACCTCGACCCCGATCGGCCGCAAGAGCTTGCCGAGCGCCTCCATCCGGAGCGCCGAGTCGTGGTTCCCGGGGATCGCGACGACACGGATCCCGGCGTCGCGCAGCCGCAGGAAGGCGTCGAACACGACCGCGTCGGCGTCGGGCGACGGGGCGCGGTGCTCGTAGACGTCGCCGGCGAGGAGGACGGCGTCGACGCCCTCGGCCCGGGCGATGCCGACGACCTCCTCGAGCGCGGCTGCGAACTCCTCGGTCCGCGACCGGCCGCGGATCGCGCGGCCGACGTGCCAGTCCGAGGTGTGCAGGAACCGCATCCCGCCGGTCAATCCCCTTCGAAGCGCGCGAACACGTCGCCCCCCTCCGGCGCCGCCTCGTCGGCCCGGGTGGCCCACGCCGGGAAGGGGAAGCGGATCTGGAGCGGGACGGGGATGTGCGGCTGCTGCAGGATCATCGAGCCGGGCTTCAGGATCGATGCGCGCTGCCGCGTGACCGCCGGCAGGAACCCGTACTCGCTGCGTTGGGCCTCGGCGGTGTCGAGGCGGCCGACGACGCGGAACGCGCTGTTCGCGATGACGCGCCGCTCGACCTCTGAGGCCGTCTGCTCCGCACCGACGAGGATCATGCCGAGGGAGCGCCCGCGCTCGGCGACATCGAGGAGCACCTCCTTGATCGGGCTCCAGCCCTCGCGTGGCGCGTAGCGGTTCAGCTCGTCCAGGACGAGGAACGCGAGCGGCTCGCGCCGGCCCATCTGCTCCTTGTGATCGAACAGCCGCTTGATCGCAACGCCGGTCACGAACCGCTTCGCGCGGTCGTGCAGGTTGTGGATGTCCACGACCGTGACCTGGTTCGCCTCCCAGTCGATCCGGTGGCGCTCGGGGTGCTCGGCCTGGCGTCCCCAGATCAGGTGCCCCATCCGGAACCGGGCGGCGTCCAGCCGGCGCAGGAACGCCGAAACCGTTGCGTCGGAGACCCTACCGCGCCACGCCGAGCCGTCGGCATCGACCTCGTTCGCGATCACGTCGCAGAGCTGCGCGAAGTCCTGGACCGGGTAGCCGCCGAAGACCACGGTGGCGTCGTGGTCGGGATCGTCCTCGCACTCTCGGTCCAGGTAGGACTCGACCCGCGCGACGAGGTCGGCGATCTGCGAGCGCTCGTCCTCCGCCTCGGCGAAGCAGAACCGCAGGAGCTTGTCGCGGACGAACTCGCGGACGGTCCAGTAGTAGGCGGTGACGCCCTGGGACCTGCCCTCGACCTGCGGGATGGCCTCCCCACCCGCGTCCGGGCGCACCGGCGCCCACAGGCCCACGCTCTCGAACGCGCCCGAGGGCAGGCCGAGCCGGTCGTAGTCCTCGCGATCCTGCGGCGTGAGGCGCGCGTTCGGCGTGTCGAGCCACATCAGGTCCTCGCCCTTCACGTTGAACACGATCGCCTTCGTGTTCGCCCCGTACGCGCCGAGCGCGTCCGAGTGGAACAGCGCGTACAGCAGGAACAGCGCGTACGTCGTCTTCGTCGCCACACCCGAGACCCCGCTGATGTTCACGTGCGCCCCGCGCGATCCATCGAGGAAGTCCAGGTCCAGGAACACCGGTTCGCCGTCGCGAGTGAGCCCGGCGGGCAGCCGGCGCTGCATCTGGTCGAAGTACAGTGCCTCGTCCCGGTCCTTGCCCCGAGCACGGAGCGCCGGGATACCGGGCATCGGCGGGACGAAGACCTCGGGCTCGAACCGCGTGGCGACGACCTGGGCGGCGACGGCCGTGTCGACCGGCAGCACCCCGCGGTCGACGAGGAACACGTCCGTGTCGAACTGGGCGCCCTCGTGCCGGGCCCGGACGTCCTGCACGATGCCGGTGATCCGCACGGGCTCGTGACCGGGCACCGGCGTCTGGACGAGCACGGTGTCGTCGAGCTGCAGGTAGGACTCGGGGTCGACGCCCACCCAGAACGTCAGCGGGGTCGAGTCCTCGGTTCCTAGGACCATCCCCACCTGCTCGGACGTCCGCTCCGTCACGGCCTCATCCTCCCTGCATCGTCAACCACGCCGTCAGCGACCGCCGGATCAGCCCACGATGACCCATCCGGTGCTGGAGCCAGCCCTCGAGCGCCCCCACCGGCGCGAGGTTCTGCGGGTAGCGCGGGTCGCTCGGCCGGCCCGCGAACCGCGGCAGGAGCGCTGTCACGCGGTCGGCGAGCGCCGCGGCGACGTCGAGCCCCACGCCCGCTCGCGTCTCGCATCGCACGACGCCCGCGTGGTCGTGCCAGGCGGCGCGCACCGTGGCCAGCCGGGCGTACCAGGCGTACCGCTCGAACGTGCCGTCGAGCTCCGCGAGCGCGAACAGCGGCGTGCGCTCCCCCGGTCCGAGCGCCGCGATGAGCGCGTCGTGCTGCGGCTCGAGGTAGCCGCGCGACCAGCGCTTCACGACCCCGACCACCGGGCTCGCGGTGACCTGCTGCGACCGCCACCTGCCGTCGGCGAGCACGAGCTCGCCCCCCGCGGCGGCGACGCGGATCGCCAGGTCGGCCTCGGCTCGCTGCATCTCGCGCTGCAGGCGGAGCAGCGGGTCGTCCGGCTCCGCCCCCGGGTCGCTCACCGCCCGGAACCGGACCTCCGCGTCCCCGACCCGGACGCTCACGGGGGTCCCCGGGTCCAGGCTCCCGCCGGTCACGAGCAGCCGGTCGACGACGTGCTCCTCGAACGTGGCCCGCCCGTCCGAGCGCACCGCGCCGGCCGCGAACGTCCCGAACAGACCGTGCGCCCGCCGCGTCCCGTCCGAGGCGAGCAGGCGCTGGTCGATGCGGCGGACGCCGTCGACGAACCAGATCGGCTCCGGTGACCCGGGCTCCGGGCGCCTCGGGACGCTCCAGTCGTCGGTCTCGACGCCGGCGTCGACGCGCGCGGGCGGCTCGTCCAGGCGGGCCTCGAAGCCCATCCCGTGGTCGGGGGTCCACGGATCGGCCCGCAGCGTCAGCATGCGCGGAGCCTACCGCCTGCGCCCGACACGTCGGAGCAGCCCCGCCGTGCTCGGCGCTCGGCCGCTCGGGGCCAGGCCACGAGGCCCCCGGTCGGGTCGGGATGGTCATTCCGAACTATCCGCCATCGGGGGGACTGCGCCGTCCCTCCGTGCGTGCCGATACGCCCAGTAGCCGTCGACACGCGGAGGGCACGATGCTCGGGAAGTTGGTTCGCCGTGAGCGGCGAGCACTGTGGGGATCCCTCAGCCTCGTCGTCGTCGTCGCGATCGGCGTGACGGTGTTCGCCGCGTCGGCGTCTCGCGAGAAGCTCACCCTGCAGGCCCGGAACGAGGCGAGGCTCGCGGCGCAGACGCAGCTCGCGCCGATGCTCCAGACGCGGGACCTCCAGGGCACGATCACGGGCGACCGCGCGGACGAGCTCGCCACTGCGATCGAGAGCGAGATCCTCTCGTCGGGTCCGGTGACCTCGGTGCGGATCTACTCGGAGACCGGACGCGTCCTGTACGACGCCGACCCCGGGGTCGTCGCCGTCAGGCCGACCTACGTCCGGGAGCTCGTCTACGAGGTGGCGCACGGCGACCCCCTGAGCCAGGTCCACGGCGACGACCTGCAGACGTACGTACCCGTGTGGCTCGAGCCGGGCGGCCCCGTCGCGGTCGCCGAGATGACGCAGCCGTACGAGCCGATCTCGTCGCAGGCGACCGACTCCTGGTACCGCCTCGCGATGATCCTCGGGCTCGTCTTGCTCGGGACGGCCACCCTGTTCGTCTTCTCGGCGCAGGCGGCGTCGCGGGTGCCGGACATCGCCGAGGTACAGATGCACCCCGCGTTCGTCGAGGCGCAGGACGCCCGCGTGAAGGCGGAGAAGCACGCCACCGCCACGGAGTCCGCCCTCAAGGAGCTGCAGGCGCAGTTCCGCTCGACCCTGGACGAGCTCAAGGCGATGGAGGCGATGGTCCGGCTGACCGAGACCGCGACGACCCAATCCGAGGGAGAGATGCAGACGCTCCGTGACCAGCTGCGCGACACGGCCGAGCGGCTCCACAAGGCCGAGCTCGACAACAACGCGCTGCGCGAGCGGCTCTCGCTGCGGCAGTCGGAGCTGGACGAGCACAAGTCGCGGGTCCTGGAGCTCGAGCAGCGCACGCCGAGCGCCGAGATCGAGGAGCTCCGCCGCCGCGTCGACGTCGCCGAGCGGCGCGCGGTCGAGCTCGAGGCGGAGGTCGAGCGGCTGCAATCCGAGCTCGACCACACGGCCGACCGGTTCCACATGTCCAAGCTCACCGAGGCGCTCCGCGAGTTCGACAACGACGAGCCCGGGGGCGAGGAGGACGACATCTACGAGCACCCGAAGGTCATCTTCTCGGCCAGGCAGGCCGGGTCCAAGGTCCGCGGGAACGGGAAGTGAACCGGGTGGACACGATGGAGACGGCGGGATCGGTCGAGCGCGGCGGGCTCGCGCGGACGATCTCCGTCGTCGGCCTGTCGATCAGCCAGGCCGCGGACGAGCTCCAGCAGGCGGCCGAGCGCCTCATCGCCGCCGAGGAGCACGCCCGCGAGGCCGACCTGCGCGTCGCCGCGGCAGAGGAGCAGGTGGCGCAGGGCGCCGCGCAGACCGCCGAGCTCCTCACGCTCCTCCAGCAGGCCAAGGACAGCCAGATGGAGGCCGAGGAGAGCGCACGCGTCGGCGAGGAGCGCCTGCGGGCAGCGGTCGAGCGCGCCGCGCAGCTCGAGGAGCAGGTCGAGCACCTCCAGCCGGCGGCCGACCGTGGCCGGGTGCTCGAGCAGCAGGTGCGGGAGCTCGAGGAGCAGGTACGGGAGCTCGAGGCCCGCGTCTCGGGCACCGAGCCGCAGCCGAGCGTCACCCTGATCGTGAACGACGAGCGGATCGCGCTCCAGGAGGCGCTCGCGGCCGAGGTCCGTCGGCCCCTGACCTCGATCCTCGGCATCACGTTGGCCCTCAAGCACACCGACTCGAAGTCGCCCGACGGGCGGGAGATGGTCCGGCAGCTCAGCACGCACGCGCGGAAGCTCGACCGGCTCGTCGGCGAGATGCTCGACGTCGACCGGATCGTCGCCGGCACGTTCACCCCGAACCTCCGCCGCACCGACCTCGAGGCGCTCGTCCGCCGCGTCGTCCAGGAGTCTCCGGACCTCGCGAACCGGGACGTGAACGTCGAGACCGACCACGTCGCGATCCAGGTCGACCCGGCCCTCACCGAGCAGATGGTCGAGACGCTCCTCGCGAACGCGGGCCGTCGCACCGTGCCGGGGAACGCCGTCTGGGTGAAGGTGCTGTCCGAGGGCGACGGCGTGGTCATCGCCGTGGAAGACACCGGGACCGAGGTCCCCACGGGGCTGCGCCAGGCGATGGCCGAGGCCGCCAAGGGCGACGGCGACGGGGCGGCTCAACGCGCGAGCGTCGGGCCGGCGCTCTCGCTGCTCGCGAGGCTGGCCGAGATCCACGAGGGCCGCTGCTGGGTCGAGGAGCGCATCGGCGGCGGCGCGTCCTTCCGCGTGTTCCTCCCCGACGCCGCGTCGCGGGCGCAGGACGAGGACGCGCCCGCGGAGGACGAGCCTCGGGAAGAGGCGGCGGTGTCCCAGCCCTTCGACGAGCGCTCGATGGCGCTCGCACGCGCTCTCGCCGACGCGGACGACGACGAGGACCTCGCGATCTGAGCCCTACCCGAGCGCCTTCAGGAGCTCGCGGGCGATCACGACGCGCTGGATCTGGTTCGTCCCCTCGTAGATCTGCGTGATCTTCGCGTCCCGCATGAGACGCTCGACCGGGTACTCGCGCACGTACCCGTAGCCTCCCAGGACCTGGACGGCGTCGGTCGTGATCCGCATCGCGGCGTCGCTCGCGAAGCACTTGGCCATCGCCGACCACTTCGTCATCCGAGGGTCGTCGGCGTCGCAGAGCGAGAGCGCCTTGTACACCAGCAGCCGCGAGGCCTCGAGCTGCATCGACATGTCGGCGAGCATGAACGACACGCCCTGGAACTCGGCCACCGGCCTGCCGAACTGCCGGCGCTCGGCCGCGTAGGCGGTGGCGGCGTCGAGCGCCCCCTGCGCGATGCCGAGCGCCTGCGCGCCGATCAAGGGCCTCGAGTGGTCCAGGGTCTTCAGCGCGATCTTGAAGCCCTCGCCCTCGGCGCCGATCAGGCGGTCGGCGGGGATCAGGGCGTGCGTCAGGAGGACCTCGCGCGTCGGGGATCCCCGGATCCCCATCTTGTCCTCCTTGCGCCCGAAGGACACCCCCGGGTCGTCCTTCATGACGAGGAAGGCGCTGATGCCGGCGGCGCGGAGCCCCGGATCGCTCGTCGCGAAGACCACGTACCCGTGACTCACGCCGGCGCCCGTGATGAACCGCTTCGTGCCGTCCAGGACGAAGCCCTCGCCCTCGCGGACGTACCGCGTCGTGAGGGCGGCGGCGTCGGACCCGGCCCCCGGTTCGGTCAGCGCGTACGAGAGCAGGAGGTCGCCGCGGCAGATCCCGCCAACGATCTTCCGTCGCTGATCCTCGGTCCCCGCGAGCAGCACCGGCACGGCGCCGAGCTTGTTCACGGCGGGCACGAGCGCGAGGCCCGCCGCCACGCGCGAGAGCTCCTCCACGAGGACACCGAGCGCGAGCGCTCCACCGCCCGAGCCGCCGAGCGCCTCGTCGTAGCCGACGCCGGTGAGCTCGTTCTCGACGAGCACCCGGTAGAGGTCCTCGGACCACTCGTCGGTCTCGTCCAGCCGGGCGGCGTGCGGCGAGATCTTCTCCTCGACGATCTGCCGGACGAGGCCGCGGAACTCCTCGAGCTCCTCGGGAAGCTCGTAGCGCTCGAGGCTCATCCCAGCCGCCGCAGGATCAGCGCGTCGCCCTGACCGCCGCCGCCGCAGATCGTCGCCGCTCCCAGGTCCACGCCCCGACGCCGCATCTCGAGCGCGAGCGTGAGCGTGATCCGCGCCCCCGACATCCCGATCGGGTGCCCGAGCGCCACCGCCCCGCCGTTCACGTTCACGAGGCCCTCGTCGAACCCGAGCATCCGTGTCACGTGCAGCGCCACGGCGGCGAACGCCTCGTTCACCTCGATGAGCCCCAGGTCGTCGACGCCGAGCGCGGTCTTCTTCAGCGCGCGCTCCATGGCGATCGCCGGGACGGTGTGCAGGTGCGCGAACCCGCCCGCGCTCATCCCGTGCGACACGATCTCGGCGATCGGTCGCAGGCCGAGCCGCTCGGCGTTGTCGGCGCTCGTCACCACGACGGCGCACGCGCCGTCCGAGATCTGGGAGGCGTTCCCGGCCGTGATCGTGCCGTCCGCCCTGAACGCCGGCCTCAGCGCCGCGAGGCCCTCGGCGCTGGTGTCGGGGCGGATCCCCTCGTCACCCTCGACGACGACGGGATCTCCCTTGCGCCGCGGGACCTCGACCGGGACGACCTCCTGGGCGAGCGCGCCCGAGTCCCACCCGGCCTGCGCGCGAGCGTGCGACCGCACCGCCCACGCGTCCTGCTCCTCCCGCGAGATGCCGAGCTCCGCGTTCACGCCGTCGGACGCCTCGCCCATCGTCATCCGTGTGAAGGTGGACCACAGGCCGTCGTGCATCATCGAGTCGACGATCCGTGCGTCGCCGAGGCGCGCGCCCTCGCGACCGTCGGACAGCAGGTACGGCGCGTTCGACATCGACTCCATCCCGCCGGCGACCACGGTCTCGACCTCGCCCGCGCGGATCAGCTGGTCGGCCAGCGCGATCGCGTCGATCCCCGACAGGCACACCTTGTCGACGTTGAGCGCGGGCGTCTCCTTCGGGATGCCGACCGCGATCGCCGCCTGTCAGGCGGTCGTCTGGCCGGTCCCGGCGCGGAGCACCTGGCCCATGATCACGTAGTCGACGAACTCGGGCTCCACACGGGCGCGCGCGAGCGCCTCGCGGATCGCGAGCGTCCCGAGCTCCACGCCGGTGAGCGACGCGAGCCCGCCGCGGAACCTCCCGATCGGGGTCCGCGCACCGTCGACGATGACCGAGGACGTCATCCCTGCGCCTTTCGCCTCCGCCGGAAAGCCCTCAGTCTACGCGGGCGGCACGCTTCGGACCGGACGGACGATCGCCGATCGGCGAGGGCCGCTCAGCGCACGCGTCCGGCGACCCAGTACTCCCAGCCGTCGAGCTCGGGCACCGGCTCCCCGAGCGCCCCGAGGGTCGAGCAGATCTGGGTGCGGTGGTCGTTCCCGTGATGGATCGCCTGGAGGAGCAGCATGCCCTCCGCGTCGTCGGTGTCGGGGTAGTCCGGCTTCCCCCGGATGCTGGTGGCGAGGTCCCCACGCTCGAGCCGGTCCAGGACCTCGTCCCACGACCGCCGATGCTCCGCCATCTCGGCCCGCAGCGTCTCGAGCGGGACACCCACGCGATCCTCGAGGGGCGGAGGCGACGGGTCCTGGGTCCGTCGGAGATACCTCCCGTCGGCATCGATCAGGTGCGTGAGCGTCGCGACCATCGACCCGTAGGTCCCGGGGATCGCCTCGTCCAGGCGCTCCCGCGGGAGGCCCCGGAGATGCTCGATCAGGGTCTCGGTTGCCCACAGGTGGTGCGCGAACATGATCCTCACGATGTCGTTGGGTCGTGTCATGCGGCGGACTCTAGCCGCTCGGTCGCGGGCGCGCAGGCCTAGTTGCGCGAGGCGACCGCGACCTCGATCGTCTCGAGGATCTCCTCGCCGACGAGCTCGTCGCGGGCGATGAGGGCGTCGCGCAGCGCGACCACGACGTCGCGCTGCTCCTCGAGCAGGGCGACGACCCGCGCCTTCTGCGCGTCGAGGATCTCCTCCACCCTCGCCTTGCCGTCGTTGTCCGCGAGGACGCGCCCGACCAGGTTCTTCGACCCGATCGGCCCCTCGGCGATCGCGTCGTAGCTGATCAGCGAGCCGGCCATCCCGAACGAGCCAACCATCTGGGCCGCGAGCGAGGTCGCGCCGCCGAGATCCGACGCCGGCCCCGTGCCGGACTCGCCGAAGAACACCTCCTCGGCGACGAGGCCGCCGAGGGCGATCGCGATCGCGGATTCGATCTCCGAGCGGGTACGCGTGAACCGCTCCTCCTCGTCGCCGTGCGCGAGCAGCCCGAGCGACGCTCGTCGCTTGATGATCGACAGCACCTCGAGCCGGCGGCCCTTGCCAAGGAAGTACGCGACGGTGGCGTGCCCGGCCTCGTGGGTCGCGACGGCGACGCGGTCGGACTCCGTGTACACGACGGGCTGCTTGAAGCCGAGCTCCTCCGTGAGCTTGGCCTCGTGAACGTCGTTGATGTCCATCTCGCGCCGACCGTTGCGCAGCGCGACGAGCAGCGACTCGTCGAAGAGGTGCTCGAGCATGACGGGCGTGTAGCCGAACGTGTCGTGCGCGAGCCGCTCGCGCACCTCGTCCTCGTCGAGCTGGGGGGCGTGCGTCTTGCGCTCGAGGAAGAAGTCGATCAGGTCGCGGCGCTCGTGCTTCGTCGGCACGTCGAAGTACAGGCGGCGGTCGAAGCGGCCCGGGCGCAGCAGCGCTGAGTCGAGCTGGTCGGCCCGGTTCGTCGCCGCGATGAGCAGGATGTTGCTGTAGCTCGGCTTGCCCGCCGACAGGCGCATCTCGGGCGGCAGGAGGCCGTTGATCCACTCGATCGTCCGGGACCGCATGCGGCTCCGCCAGGGTGGCTGGTCGAACGACTGCATCTGGATCAACAGCTCGTTCACCATCCCGGTGCCGCCGGACGAGATCATGTTGGAGGCGACCCGGCCGAGGCCCGTCCCGTCGGGCGACGCGTTGAGCCCGCCTCGGTCCCCGCCGATCGCGTCGATCTCTTCGATGAAGCCGATCGCGCCACCCTCCTTGCGCGCCAGCTTGCGGAGACGTTTGAAGAAGGACCGGATCCTCGATCCCGTCATGCCGAACCACATCGACTGGAACGCCGGGGCAGAGATGAACAGGAAGGGGACGCCCGCCTGCTTCGCCATCGCCTTCGCGAGGTAGGTCTTGCCCGTGCCCGGCGGGCCCTCGAACAGGATCCCCCGGCGCGGGTTGCCGCCGAGCTCGTTGCGGAACGTGGCGTAGCCGAGGAACACGTCGAGGGTCCTGCGGACCTCGTCGGTCTGGGTGTCGAGGCCCTTCACCTCGGACAGGCCGACCTCGATCTCCTCCGGCCGCACGACGAGGTGCGGGGACCGGCCGCTGAACAGCGGCATCAGCATCATGAGGACGATCGCGAGGATGAGCACCATCACCGGCGCCCAGATCACCCAGTCCGGACCGAGCGCCGGCAGCTCGAAGGGGTTGTTCGTCAGGTACCGGTACCACAGGTAGCCGTCGAACAGGCCGAGGAACAGGACGAGCCGCCACAGGCGGCGACGCCGGGTCTTCTCTCGGACGCGCCAGACGTCTGCACGACCGGCCGCCTGGATGTCCGACCCGTGCAGGACCGCGGCCGTCGACCGCTCGGTCTGCTTCACGCGTTTCCCCCTCGACGAGGTAGCCCGACCAGGCAATCGTAGAGGCAGCGGCCGATAAGCGCATCGGGCCTTCGGACTACATGAAGCCCCCTGCGCAGGGTCCGGGAGTTGATGCCTGTTCGGCGCCGAACCGCTATCGTGCGGCCGTGGCCAGGAAGAAGCTGCCGCCCGTCGATCGGGAGGAGGCCCGGACGATCGGCGCGCTCCTGCGCGGGCTGCGACGCTCGGCAGGCTTCCGCGCCGTCCAGGACGCCGTGGCGGACCCCTCGTGCCCGGCGGCGCGCCAGACGATCTACGCCTACGAACGTGGAGGGCTCGTGCCCTCGCTCGCCCAATTCCTTGAGCTCGTGGAGTTCTACGCGCTCAAGGCGACCCCCGGTCCCGACGCGAAGCCGACCGAGGACCTGCGGTCGCAGGCGGTGGTCGCGGTCGTCACCGCCCTCACGATGCCCTGCTACCACATGACCGACGCGATGCGCCTGATGGCCCGCCTCCAGCCGCCGCCGTCCCCCAAGCCCTCGCGCTCGGGCGGCTGATGCCGTGCTCACCGAGGTCGATCACGTCGGCATCGCGGTGGACGACCTGGACGCCGCCGTCGAGCGCTACCGACGGACCTTCGGTCTGGAGCCGACGCACCGAGAGGTGGTGCAGAGCCAGGGCGTCGAGGAGGTGCTGTTCCCGGTCGGATCGTCGTACGTCCAGCTCCTCCGCCCGCTGGCCGCCGACACACCCGTAGGGCGGTTCCTGGCCTCGCGGGGGCCGGGCATCCACCACGTCGCCTACCGCGTGGACGACGTCGCGGCGGCGCTCGAGCGCCTCAGGGCCGAGGGCGTCCGCCTCGTGGACGAGACCCCGAGGCCCGGCTCGCGCGGCACCACGATCGCGTTCGTACACCCCCAGGACATGGGCGGGGTGCTCGTCGAGCTGGTGCAGGAGCCCTAGGGCAGGTCGGTCAGGCCGCGCTTGGGCGCGTTGACGACCACGGCCACGTTGCCCTCGGGGAGCGCGCCGTCCGCCATCAGCTGGTGCACCTGGCCCGCCTGCTCGTAGTCGTACGTCTGGCCGAGCGTCGTGCGGACCTTCCCCTCGCGGACGAGGTCGTTGAACGCCGTCGCCTGCTCGTCGTTGAACAGGTGGGAGCCCTGGTAGCGCTTCTGCATGTACCAGAGGTAGCGGACGTCCACGACGGTGTCGAAGCCGCTCGTCCCCGCGCAGATCACGACCATGCCGCCGCGCTCGCAGACGAAGATCGACGTCGGGATCGTGTCCTGGCCGGGGTGGTCGAACACGATGTTCGGGCTCCGCTTCTCGCCGAGCACGTCCCAGATCGCCTTGCCGAAGGACTTCGCGCCCTCGAACCAGGACTTCCACTCGGGCGAGTCCCACGCCGGCGGCACGCCCCAGTGCGAGAACTCCTTCCGGTCGATGTACCCCACGGCGCCGAGGGACTTCGCGTACTCGCCCTTCTCGGCCGAGCTCACGACGGCCACGGCCCTGGCGCCCGCGAGCGTGACGAGCTGGACCGCGAGCGAGCCGAGCCCACCCGACGCGCCCCACACGAGGACGACGTCGTCCGGCTTCACCGTATTGGGCGGCCAGCCGTGGAGCATCCGGTAGGCGGTCGAGCCCGTGAGCGTCGGCGCCGCGGCCTCCTCCCACGTCAGGCGGTCGGCCTTCGGCAGGCACTGGTGCGCCTGGACCTTCGTGAACTGCGCGAACGATCCCCAGCAGGAGTCGTAGCCCCACACCCGGAAGCTCGACGCGAGCCCCGGGTCGCCCCCGCCGAGCACCCACGGGTCGTCGGGATCCCACTGCCCCGCGTGGACGACGACGCGGTCGCCGACCCGGACGTCCGTGACCTCCGAGCCGACCGCGTACACGATGCCGGAGGCGTCCGAGCCCACGATGTGGAAGTCGGTCGGCTCGCCCCAGCGCGCCTGGGTCTTCGTCACGTCCACCGGGACCCCACGCGCGGCCCACACGTTGTTGAAGTTCACGCCGGCCGCCATGACCATCACGAGCGCATCCCTCGGCCCGAGCTCGGGCACGTCGATGACCTCGTCGCGGATCGCGTCCACGGGCTCGCCGTAACGGTCCGGCCGCACGAGCTGCGCGTGCATCTGCCGGGGAACCTCGCCGATCGGTGGCAGCTCGCCGATCCCGTACAGGTCCTTGCCCATGGCTCCACCCCTCATGCGCGTCGTCGGACTCGGGCGCCTGACGATAGGCGAGCGCCCTCGGGGCCGACAACGCGTCAGGCGGTGGCGGCTGCCGGCGCCGCGCTGGACGGACAGGTCGCCGCCCGCGGGCACCAGGTGCAATAGGGGCCCGGCCTGAGCTCCGACGCCCTGCCCGCGTCCGAGGCGGCGGCCGCCCGGACGGCCTCGACCACCCGGTCGGCCGCGCGCGAGAGCACCCGCTCGTCGACGTCCTCCGCCTGCCAC
>DAIUEM010000018.1:0-17068 GCA_036845105.1 Actinomycetota bacterium
GCGGAGGCGGCGGCTGCCGCGGGCATCCCGGTCGTGGCGCCCGGCGTCGGCTGAGGCGATCGCCGACCCACGAGAGCCGTTCTCGGATAGCGCTCCAACCCTGCCACTCAGCCGGCGGTGACATACGGTCGAGGCAACCGAGTGTCGGGTGCATCTCGACTCGGAGCGCCGGCTAGACATCCGGACCGATCCGACCCCAGAGTGGCGCTTCGACCGGACCCTCCACCAGCTCCAGGCCGTCCGCGTCCGCATCGTCGATCAGGGTCTCGGTCCCGCGCCGGGCGATCGTGAGGTCGAGCTCGTGCCCGCCCACCCGGACCCCGCGGACGCGAAGCGCCGGCAGGCGCTCGGGGAGCGACGGCGCCACGAAGCATCGGCCTCGTGGAGCGTCCGGGACGAGCCCGAGCAGGAGCTGCGCGGCGAGGACCGGCACCGCCGCCGCCCACGCCTGCGGCACGTTCGCCTCGATGTAGGGGACGAGGCCGTCCGAACGCTCGAACCCGCAGAACAGCTCGGGGAGTCGCCGGTCCTCGAACTCCATCGCGACGTCCAGGAGGGCGCCCAGCACCGTATGGGCCTGCGAGTCGAGCCCATAGCGGGCCATCCCGGCCGCCGCGAGCATGGAATCGTGCGGCCAGACCGATCCGCGCTGATACGACAGCGGGTCGTACGCGGGGTGCGCCGCCGACAGGGTCCGGATGCCCCACCCGGAGAACATGTCGGCCTCCAGCGTCCGCTCGGCGACGAGCCGCGCGCGATCCGGACCCGGCAGGCCGGACCAGAGGAGCTGTGCCGCGTTCGAGCCGATCGAGCGCAACGGACGCTTGTCCCGGTCGAGCGCCATCGCGTACGAGCCGAGGTCCTCCAGCCAGAACCGCTCCTCGACGATGCGGCGCAAGTCCTCGGCGGCCCGACGCTCCCGCTCGGCGTCCTCGGGCCGGGAGGAGGCCTCGAGGATCTCGGCCATCGCGAGTCGAGCCGCGTACAGGTTCCCCTGGACCTCGACGGTCGCGATCGGGGGGTCGGCCTGCGAACCGTCCTCGGTCACGATCGCATCGCCCGCATCCTTCCACCCCTGGTTCAGGTACCCGCGCCGACTCCTCGTCCCGTACTCCTGGAGCCCGTCGCCATCCCGATCTCCGAGCTCGTCGCACCACCTGAGCGCGCGCTCGGCGGTCGGTCGGTGCGTCTCGAGGAGGCCGGCCTCGCCGGTCCACCGCCACGCGGACCAGAGGGCCAACACGTACAGCGCCGGCACGTCGTGCGCGCCGTAGTAGGGGGTATGGGGGATCGCGCCGCTCCTCGCGAGCTCGCCGACCCGGATCTCGTGCAGCAACTTGCCGGGCTCGGCGTCTCTCCAGTCGTCGCGCTCCGCCGCCTGGGTTCGCCCGACCGCGCCGAGCGCTCCCACGATCGGCCCCGTGCCCGCGAGCGCACCCATGATCCCCGCCAGGAGCGAGTCCCGCCCGAAGAGGGTGAGGAACCACGGCGCTCCACCCGCGAGGAACACGTCGCCCTCCGCATCCCGCATCTGGAGCGAGCGCAGGTCGGCCGCGCCGCGCTCCAACGGCTCGCGCAGGAGCGCCGGCGCCTCGAGCACGACATCGTGCGCGCGGGGCTCGATCGCGTGGGCCATGTGAGCGATCCCGGTCCCGTTCGGTTCGAGCGTCAGCTCGCACGTCCATGCCTCTCCGTGACCCAGGTCGAGGTCGAACAGGAGACGGGTCCCCACGAGATGCAGGGCGCCGTCGGATCGAACGTCGACGTCGAGCCCCCGCTCGAACCCACCACGCTTGTACGCGATGCGGATACGCCGCGCATCGCCGCTTCGGCTCACCGACGGGCGAGGAGGGAGGCGCTGCTCTTTCACCTCGAACAGGTCCGCGAAGTCCGCGTCGACCTGGAGCGAGAGCGTCGCCCGCACCCTGCGGTCGGCGAACGACCGGACGATCAGGCGCTCGTGCAGCGCGCGGTCCACACGGCGCTCGAGGCGGAGGTGGAGCGTCTGCGGTGCCACCTCGCCGGATGGCGTGGCGAACCGCGCGTTCTGGTAGTCCCAGACGCCCGACCGTGTGTCCGGCCTCGCGCGGCCGAGCAGCTGCCACGGACGCCCGTTGATCGCCAGGCGGTGGGTCGAGAGCACCCGGGTGTCGCCCGCGAACAGCCCCTGGAGCTCGTGCGCCTCGACCTGACCGTCGGGGGCGCACGCGAGCACCACGCCGCCGTCGAACAGGACCTCGAGCGGATGGCGGACGCTCGGGCTCATCTCACGTAGAGGAGCCCGACCAGGACCCCCCACGCCGCGTGCATGACGATGTCCGTCGCCGCGAAGCGCATGCTCCCGGTCTTCCGACCCAGGAACCCGAGTCCGGAGAACGGCGCGACCAGCCCGCCCGCCAGCACCACCGCGAGCACCAGCCCCCAGGCGACGGCCGAGACGACCTGCGGAAGGTCCACGTTCGGGGCGACGATCGAGGCCCACGCGAACGTGAGCAGGACGCTGTTCACGAGGTGCGCGCCGAGACCGAAGATCCATGCGCTCGGCCGATCCGAGACCATGTACCGGCGGCCGAAGTCCGCGATGTCGATCGCGACGAGGAACGGCACGGACCCGGCCCACAGCCCGACCACGGCCATGACGTAGCCGCCGACGAGCCCGGCGACCACCACGGAGGCGGGACCCGCCTCGCGCCAGTTCAGGATCTCCGCGACCATAGCTCCCTCCCCGCGAGCGCCGCCAGCAGCGCGACGCCGAGGCCCGCCGCCGCGATCTTCCGGCGGTGCATCGCGGCCCGCATCTGCAGCCTCCGGTCCTTGGCGACCGGGTCGAACCGGCCGCGGATGCCCAAGTCGATCTCGACAGGCTCCCACAGGTTGTCCGGCGCGGGCGTCGCCGGCTCATCGGTCAGCTGGCCGTCCCAGCCGCGGCGGGCGACGGCTCGGTCGAGGAGCCGGGGGGCGATCCGGTCGGCGAGCGCGAGTCGGACGGTCGACCGGTCGACCCAGAGCTCCTTGCGCGGATGCTCCGCGAGCCACGCGACCGCCTCGGCCGCCACCTCGGGTTGGAGGATCGGGGCCACGGGCTGCGGACGCCGGTCCATGAGGAGCTTCCCCCACTCGAACTGGGGCGTGTTGAGCGCAGGGAGCTGGACGAGGCACAGCTCGATCGCGGACCGCTCGTGGATCAGCTCCTCCCGGACCGCCTCGACGAGTCCTTCGATCGCGTGCTTCGCACCCGAGTAGGCGGACTGCAGCGGGATCCCGCCCCATGCGATCCCGGAGCCGATCTGGATGATGACGCCTCGGTCCCGCGGTCGCATCAGGGCGAGCGCCGCCCGGATCCCGTTCACCGAGCCCAGGTACGTGACGTTCGTGACCCGCTGGAAGTCCTCCGGTGAGATGTCGACGAACCGGCCGAAGACCGTGACAATCGCGTCGTTCACCCAGACCTCGACCGGTCCGAGCTCACGCTCCGTCCGCTCCGCGGAGGCGCGCAGCTGGTCGGGGTCGGCGACGTCCGTGGGGATCGCCAATGCCCGCACACCGCGGGCCTGCACCTCACGCTCGGCGGCCGCCAGGCCGGTGCGACCGCGAGCGAGCAGGGCCACATCGAACCCACGCTCGGCGAGCGCGTGGGCGCTCGCCCGACCGACCCCCGCCGACGCGCCGGTGACGACCGCCACACCTCGGGGGCCGGGATCACGGCCGCTCACGGGACCTCCCCTCCGCAAACAAGGGATATTCCCCGCAGGAGGCGCGACGACGCACCGGGTTCAGGCGGGGGGAGGGGGCGCGCGCTCGGCGCGCCCCCCCATCGTGTCTCACAGGGGATGGGATCGACCTCCCCCACCCCGATCCGCCGGGATGCCTCAGCAGAACTCGAGAGGCCACGACTCCAGTTGGACGACCCGGCGGTCCACGACCTTGGCCATCAGGCGGGCGCCGAAGTCGTCCTCCCGGAGGCGGTAGTGGGTGTGCTGCGCGTGGGTCAGTGGCCTGGATCGCGGGTAGAGCCGCCGGAGCTTCCCCTCGCGGTCTTCGACCTGCAGCCCCTTGCGCGTATGCATACTGAGCTCACCGTGCTCGCCGCTGGTGATGGTGTCGGACCGGACGAAGATGGCCCCGACGGTCCGCGTTTCCACCCGATACGCGTACACCCTGAGGTCATGGCCCCAGCGCGCGCTGACGACCTCCTGACAGCCGACCTCGATCACCTTCCGGCTCGTCGGGGCCCCGAACCACCCTCGCAGATCGCCCATGGTGCTCTCGTTGCGCACGATCGGCCCGGCGTGGTCCGGCGTCATCAGATCGAGCTCGTGCGCGTCGGCTGGGATCGTGCCGACGGCGGCGAACCCCACCACCACCGAGAGCACCGTGGCCGTCAGCACGGCCGCGATTCCGGGCGATCGCTTGGTGCGCGCTCCAGATGAGATCCTCACGGGTCTCCCTCCCTTCCGGCGGGTCTCTCACCGCCGTGAACCATGGGCCTCGATCGCTTCATCGAGGCTCCAGCTCCCCCCGTTTCGAACAGTGACGTTCGAGGGCGAAGGGGGGTTCCGGGACCCATCACGCGGTTCGGTGACGTTCGTCACATCCCAGCGGCATGGGCGGACCTTCGAGCGGAGTGCCGCTCGAGCCGGTGGGAGAGGCGCATCCGGGTGCCCCTCGGACATGCGTGTCCTGGGCGGGCGTCGGGAGTCGCTGCCTCGCGGTGCCGTCAGCCCGACGCTCCTACAGGATGCCGCGCGCCTCGAAGGCGGCCTGCACGGCGGTCGCCTCCGCTGCGCCATACAGGCCGAGAGCCGCGTCCACGGTCGCCTCGGCCGCGGCGGGCATCGACGTGTCGGGCGCGAACGAGAACTGCGCCTCCAGGATGGCTGTGTCGGCCTTGACGTGCCCCAGCGCGGCACGGATGTCCCACAGCGCCCGAGACCAGATCAGCCCGTCGTGATGCACCCGGCCGTTCAGGTCGTCGGGATACTGGAGATCCTGGTCCACGCGACGCAAGCAGTGCGGGGTCGTGCTCGTATAGGAGACCGAGTCCCAATCCGCGACGCACGCCGGGTCGAGCGTCGGCGCGACCGCGTCGGCCACCGTGACCGCCCAGTAGTCGCCGAACCCCTCGCCGATCGCGCCGGCCTCCGCGGAGATCCCGAAGCCACCGAACGGAGTCATCTGCGCGTCCTGGATCGCGTGTCCATACTCGTGGAGGATCACCTCGGCGTCCTCGGCGTCGTCCACGCCGCCCTTGCCGAACCGGAGGACGTCGTGCTTGTCCCAGGAGTAGGAGTTGTCCGCACCCCACTGGTTGATCCGGACGTTCTGGGGCTCCATGTTGACCGGTCGCAACGTGGTACCGAACCCCAGGCTCTGGATGTACTTCTGCGCCTCCGTCACCCAGTAGTAGGCCATCACCTGCTCGAACCGGTCGTCGCTGCGGTCGTACGCGAACACGTTGTCGGGCGAGTAGGCGAGCGGACCTGTCGAGCTTCGGACGTTCGCCCAGTCGCCGCGCAGGTAGCCGCTGCCGTCGAGGTTCGTGAGCGTCACGACGACGTAGGCGGGCTGGAGGGCCGGGTAGTCGGCGTCCCTGCGATCCGTGAGTGTCTGGTCCTGCAGGTACGCCACGGGGTTCGGGAAGAACACCCGAGCCGATCCAAAGCTCGTTCCCGGGCCGGGCTTGGCGGCCAGCGCCACACCCGCAACGGTCGCGAGCAGGACGAGCGCCGACACGATGACGCCGATCGTGCGGATGGATCGCATGCGGAACCCCCTGACTGATCGTCTTTCGGCGAGCACGTCTTCAGTAAACGGGAGGGCCGCCGGAACGCGCAAGGCCCCGGCGAGCACCGCGTGTTCCGCTGACGCGCCCTCGTAACGGATCGTGTACGGGCTCGTCGGCGTCTCGGGCGTGTACCTGGCGACCCGCCTCCACGTCCCCTCCACGCCGTCTCCACGTCGTGTCCACGACCGTACCCGATGCTTGTGGTTCGGGCCTCGCCGAACGGGAGGGGGTGAGGACGATGATGTGGGGTTCCGGCTGGTGGATCCTCGGGGCGCTGATGATGGTGTTCTGCGTCTGGATGATGTCCCGGATGATGAGCCACGGCGGCTCGGGCCACGGGGGCGGCGACCACGGCGATCACGCGGATGGCGGAGCGGACGCCGAGCGCACGCTCGCCAACCGCCTCGCCCGCGGTGAGATCGACGTCGAGGAGTACGAGAGGCTCCTCGGGACGCTGCGGCGCACCGAGAGCACGACACCGACGTAGCGACGACGGAGGGAGCCCGCATGGCCACGCTCCTCGTCACCGTCACGCCACTGTCCGAACACGACATCGAGGACGCGGGCCGCGTGCTCGGCGCGGCGTTCGCGTCCAGCCCGCTCGAGCGAGCCGTACGCGGACCGATTGGCGACCAACAGCGCCGGGGGTTGATCCGCGCGTACACCGCCACCCTCGGTCTGCCCGGCGACGTGTCCGTCGCCAGGCGGGACGACCGGATCGTCGGAGCGATCCGATGGGTCGCGTCCCCGCGATGCCGGCTGCGGCTGCGCGAGAAGCTCGCGATGGCTCCCACCGCGATCGCGTCCTTCGGTCGCGCACTGCCGAAGGCCATGAGGTGGGTCACCGCGTGGGAGCGGCGAGACCCCTCGGAGTCGCACGTCCACCTGGGGCCGATCGGCGTGACGCCCGAGCTGCAGGGCCGAGGCATCGGCTCCCAGATGCTCGCGGCGTACCTCGAGCGGCTCGACCTCGCCGGCGACACCGGCTACCTCGAGACCGACAAGCCAGAGAACGCCCGCCTGTACGAGCGGTTCGGCTTCGAGGTCCGCGACGAGGCCGACGTGCTCGGGGTGCCCTGCTGGTTCATGTGGCGGAGGCCGGCGGAGCTTCCGGCCTCCTGAGCAGGCCGACACACGGTCTATGTCGCCGCGGCTCAGAGCGACACGCGGTTGTGTGGTCCGGACGCCTCTCTGTGGTCCGGACGCCTCTCTCAGATGTCGGTGCCAGACCCAGTCATGGAAGGGGGCAGGCCGACGTTCCGTCTGAGGAGCGGTTCGTCACCACCGGACCCTCAGGGGCTTGCCCATCGCGGCGGCCGCGGAGGAGACTGGCCCGATGCCTCCGCAGACGCGCTACGCCCTCACCGAGGATGGCGTGCACATCGCCTACCAGACCATCGGTGACGGACCGGTGGATATCGTGTTCATCCACTCCTTCGTCTCCCATGTCGAGCTGTTCTGGGAGCTCCCCTCGTTCGAGCGTTTCGTTCGGGAGTTGAGCACGAGAGCCCGCGTGATCCTCTTCGACAAGCGCGGCGTTGGCCTCTCGGATCGGCTCGCGAGCATCCCGACGCTCGAAGCACGGATGGACGATCTGCGGGCCGTGCTCGATGCCACCGGGTCGAAGCGTCCACTGCTGATGGGCGACGGTGACGGCGGAGCACTCGCCACGCTGTTCGCGGCTACCTACCCGGAGCGGACGCTCGGACTCCTCTTGTGGAGCGGCGCCGTGCGGATGGCCTCGGCTGCGGACTACCCCTGGGGGATGAGCGAGAGCCGCTTCGAGGAGCGGCTCCGCACACGGACCGAGCTTTGGGGCGACGTGGAGAGAGCCGTAGAGACCACGCGCATGACCTTCTCGACCATCGGTGACCGGCTGGCAGAGGACCCTGCGTTCGTCCGATGGCTGGTGAAGCTGCAGGCTTACGGCGCCGCCCCAGGCGATCTGGTCACGTTCAGCCGCGTTTGGTTCTCGACCGACGCCAGGAGCGCGCTCCCTGCGATCCAGGTCCCCACGCTTGTGCTGGTGCGCGAGGGTTGGCCTCCCGATCTGATCGAGGAGAGCGCCTGGACCGCCGATCGGATCCCCGGTGCGCAGCTCATGCGGCTGCACGGAGACGAGGATGACCCCTACCTCGGCGACGTGATCGAGGTCGCCCACGCGGTCGAACGGTTCGTCTCGTCGATCCGCCAGGAGCACGCCATCTTCGACCGGGTCCTCGCCACCGTGCTGTTCACCGACATCGTCGGGTCGACGGATCGGGTATCGGCATCTGGGGACCGCGGATGGAAGGATGTCGTGGAGCAACATCACGCGAGGACGCGTACCCTGATCGGCCGGTTCCGTGGGCACGAGGTGGACACCGCCGGCGACGGGTTCTTCGCAACCTTCGAAGGACCCGGCCGGGCCGTCCATTGCGCGCAGGCGATCATCCGTTCGGTGGCGCCACTGGGCATCCAGGTCCGGGCCGGCATCCACACGGGCGAGGTCGAAGGGATCGACGGGAAGGCCGGCGGCATCGCTGTGGTGATCGGCGCGCGGATCGGGGCGCTCGCGAGCCCTTCTGAGATCCTCGTGAGTCCTACGGTGAAGGATCTCACCGCGGGGTCCGGGCTCGTGTTCGAGGACGCCGGCGAGCACGAGTTGAAGGGTGTTCGGGACCCCTGGCACCTCTTCCGGGTGGTGAGCGAGCCCGCGGCGATCGTCGCGCCCGGCGCCGGCTGAGGCGATCGCCGGCCAGTCAGGGCGGCCCTCGGGTAACGCTCCGAACGCCCGGCTATTCCGATCGCGTGCTCCCGAGGTCCAACCTTGGCGTCTCCGGTTGACGGGCTTGCGCCTTGACCGTTCTCGTGGCGGGAAGGAACATCGGGCCTTGGTCTCGAGCGTGGACCCAGTGCCCGGATCGGAAGCCGACGAGGCGCGGGATCTTCGCGCCGTGGCGCTTCTCCTGATCCAGCACGGACGTCCGGAGGAGGCCATCGCCAAGCTGGAAGCAGCCATCGAGGCATCCAGGTCCGCGGACGACGTTGCGGGCGAGGGGGAAGGAGAGTTCCTGCTTGCCTGGACGTATCGGAAGATCGCCAGCACCGGAGAGGAGCACGTTCGCCTGGTCCGCCTCCACGCTTCGCGGGCGGAGGCCGCCTCCCGTCGCGCCGGTGACCGTGCCGGTCTGATCGATGCGCTCTCTCTGCTGGCCATCCATTTCAACGAGCGTGGCGACGACGCCAACCTCCGCTACACGCTTGCCCAGCTCCAGCTCGTCGACCCGGGGACGGCATCGTGGTTGGAGGGCTACACGGCGGCCGTTGCGAGCATGTTCGTCGATCCCCACAAAGCGGTCGGACTGTTCCGTCAGGCCCTCGGCGCGCTCGATCCCAAGCTCGGAACAGCGACGAGTGGCGGGACGAGTGCCTGCGGAAGCTTGCCTTCCTCGGGGAGGCCCCCGAGCCGACGCTCGCGGAGGCGTCCGGAGAGGAGGCGCCGGGATGGCCCGTGCTGTTCCAGGAAGCCCTCCGTCTGGCTCGCCGGGGTGAGGCAGTCGATGCGGTGGAGCGTCGCCTCGACGACGCGATCGGCGCGGCCGAGGACCTGCGCCGGCGGATCCGGTCAGAGGTGAAGCAACGCGAGCTCTCGGAAGCGATGGCTCCCTTGTACACGGCGAAGGTCACCCTGGCGGACCGAGCTGGCCGATACGAGGATGCCCTCGACTCGCTCGAGCTCAACACCAGCCGCAGCGGCCCGTGCCGTGCAAAACATCTGGTCAGAGTGCCCCCTGCCAAGTTCCGCTGATGCACACAGACCGGGTGCCCCCGGGAGGAATCGAACCTCCGACACACGGTTTAGGAAACCGTTGCTCTATCCACTGAGCTACGAGGGCCGAGGGCGAGGGCAAGGGCCGACGCCCGTTGTCGACCGCGAGTCTAACGACCGCCGCCGGGCGGACGCACGAAGTTCGCGTCGGCGATCGATGCCCCGTCGCGTCAAGTCGGATGCTGCGCCGTGGGTCGGTGCGCCTCGGGCCCGGCATCCTCGTGACGGATCTGCTCGCGGAGCTCCGAGTACCGCACCGCCTCGGATGCAACCAGCGCGACCACGACGGCGGCCAAGACAGCCAGCGCCACGAGGGCGGGGAGCTCTGCGGCGATGGGGCCCAAGGCGATCACCAGCACCGCCACCATCAGTCGACGCACGCTGATGCTGTGCCACGTCCGGTACTTGAACGCCGAGAGCGCGACCAGGAACAGCGCGACGCCCCAGTAGAGGGCGCCGAGCGGCAGGAGCGGGAGCGGCTCGGTCAGCCCGTGCAGGCTCTCCTCGGCGACGCTCTCGAGGACCTGCTCGATGCCGAGCGCGGCCAGCACGATGCCCGCAACCATCGGCAGGTGCAGGTAGCTGTAGGCGTCGCGCGCCAGGCGGGCGCGTTCCTCGCCCTCGGCCCGACGGAGCGCCCGCTCGGCGACGATCGCCACGACGTCGAAGTACGACCACCACAGGCTCCCCGCGACCGTCAGCCCGAGGATCGACGCCGCGACGATCGGCCACGAGATCGGCACGTGCGCGACGCCCACGCCGATCGCGACGATCGACTCGCCGAGGGCGACGATCAGGATCAGCCCGTGGCGCTCGGCGAAGTGGGAGGCCGATCGCACCCGCCATCCCGACGCGCCCCCGAGGATCGTTCCGACGTAGTCCACGATGAGCGCGGCCACCCACGCGAGCGTCTGCGCCGTGCCGTCCAGCTGTGAGGCGACCAACAGCACCGCGGTGCCGCCAAACGCCGACGGCGAGAACCGCCAGACCTGGCGCCGCAGTCCCGGGTCGTCGTCTGACGCGAGCACGAACATCAGCAGGTGCAGCACCCGGACGGCGAGGTAGGCGAGCGCGAGCACGACCGGGCCGGGGAGGCCTCCCGGCAGGTCGTCGAAGGCCTCCGGGACCGTCAGGGCGAGCACGAACATCGCGGCCATCGCTCCGAACATCGCGACCCGACCGAGGCCCTCCTCCGCCTGGACGACGTTGGCGAGCCACGCGTAGCCGGTCCAGGACCACCAGAGCACCGCGAGCACGAGCATCCCGCGCAGGACGCCGTGCCCCGTGAGGTCGGCGGACATCAGGGCGGTGACCTGCGTCAGCGAGAACACGAAGACGAGGTCGAAGAACAGCTCGATCGGCGTGACGCGTGCCTCCTCCGCGACCGGGAGGAGCCGTGGATGCCGCTCGTTGGCCATGGCGAGAAGGCTATCCCCGGCCGACGCGAAAGGCGGTGACGTCAGGCCTGGACCGTGGCCGGTGCGGGGAACGCGTCGACGCTCTCGAAGAGGCCGGCGGCCAGACCGCCGAAGGCCGCGGCGCCGCGCGCACCGGCCTCGGCGACCTCCGGGACCTCGAAGGGCCCGATCGCCTCGCGCTTGATCGCTCGGTATGCCTCGCTCCGCGTCCACCCGCCCGTGACCACCACCCGGTCGTGCCCGCCCGCCACCGTCGCGAGCTCCGCGACGATCCGAGCCGTCTCGCGGCCGGCCGCCTCCAGGGCGGCTCGCCACAGTGCCCCGGAGGTGGCGTCCGTGTCGATCCCCGTGATCCGGTGGACGTCCTCGGCGATGTCGAGCACCTCGAGCGCTCCGCTCCGAGCCTCGAGCGCCAGTCGGTCGAGCTCGTCTCGTCCCGCCCCGGCGTCCCCGACGCCGAGCAGCCGGAGGAATCGGCGGAGGGCCATGCCCGCCTTGAACGAACCGAGCAGCAGCAGGCGCTCGGGCACGACGTGGCGGCCGACGTTCATCCCTCGCTCGGACGCGTCCACGATCGCGTCGGACGACATCGGGGGCTCGAGCGATCGAAGTACGGCCTCGGCCGTCCCGCACGAGTCCAGGACGTCGGTGGGTCCGAACGCACCCGCGCCGACCGTCGCGCACGGGTGGTCGTGGCCGGCCACCGTGAGGAGAGCGCCCTCGAGCTCGCGGACGCGCGTCACCCGTCCGGCCGGCATTCCCGCCTCGACGAGCGGGGGCACGACGTCGAGTGACAGGCCGGCCCACTCGAGCGCGTCGGACCACCACGAACGGTTCGGGACGTCGAGGAAGCCGGTGCGCGAGGCGAGGGACAGCTCAGCGACCTCCTCGCCGCCGAGCCACCGCACGACCCACTCGGCGATGCTCAACCACCGCCGGCCGGTCGCGACCTCCGGGCGTGCCGCCGCGAGGGCCGCGAACTTCGGCGCGGTCCACGTCGACGCCACCGGCAGACCCGTGTGACGGGTGAAGGCGAGCGCGCCCAGGTCGCGTGCCAGCCGCTCTGCCTCGGGGCCGCCGCGGCTGTCGTGCCACGCGATGCCCGGGGCCAGGGGCTCGCCGCGGTCGTCGAGCATGACCCCCGTCTCACCCATGCTGCACACCCCGATCCCGCGGACCAGGCCGTCCGGCGACTCAGCCAGCGCGTGGTGGGCGGCACCGGCAGAGGCCTCGGCGAGCGCGAGCGGGCCGACCTCGGCCCCGGTCGACACGGAGGTCCAAGGGGTCGAGCGGCGCCCGTGCGCAACCTCCTGCCCGTCGAGCGTCACCACGGCTGCCTTGCACGAGGTCGTTCCGACGTCGATGCCCATCAGCAGGTCCGTCATGAGCGCCCTCCGGGGCGTTCGACCGGCTCACCCGAACGGTGCTCCGGTATCGACTCCCGGCGCGAGCATAGGCCCCGGCCCAGCGCGACGGCCCACGTGTGCTCTCGTCACACGATCGTGCCCTCCGAGCTGGGCGTCGACACCAAGGCGCTCAGCGGACCCGCTCCCCGCGGACGCCCGTGCGACGGAGCGCCAGCCCGCCGACGACCATCGACCACACCGCGTACGTCACGATCAGGAACCGGTTTGGCCACCCGATCGGCACGGAGGGGCCGAGTTCGCGGCCGGGGACCATGATCGCGAAGGACAGCTCGAACGTCAGGAGCCCGACCCACGCGAGGACGGTGGCCGCCATGAGCGAGCGCCGAGCGTCGGTCCAGCGCGGGTGACGTCGCAGCCCGCGGGTCATCAGCGCGGCCGAGATCGGGATTCCGAGCGTGCCGAGGACCGTCCCCACGCCGTGCACCGTCCCGTGGGTCGTGACCTCGTCCGCGGTCGCGGTGACCGGATCGGCCGTGAAGATCGCTGCGATGCCGAGCCCCACCGCGGCGAGGAGCAGGAACGCGAGACCGACCTTGCCGCCCCTCGTGCCGATCTCGTGCCGGATCGCCACGAACAGGGCGGCGCAGCCGAACGCGAGCGAGAGGAACGCGATCACCATGAGCCACCCGTGGTCGCCGATCGCGTACTCGCTGATGAAGTGCCACGAGGGGTCGAGCTCCGACTTCACGACGTGCAGGACCCCCAGCAACAGCAGGAACACCGCGGCGCCGGCCACCGCCAGCCATGCCGTCGTCCGCGACACCGTCGACTCCGCCCTCCCCGTCGGTTCGATCCTCGAGATCGTCGTCTCCACGATCGTTCGCCTCCTTCCGTCGCCGAGCGACATCCGACCTGACCCCGGTTGAGACGGGTGGACACGCGCGGGAGGGATCGGTGGGTCTTCGACCGATCCCTCTTGCGAACGGCGACCGTCCTATGTCCTGATGGCGGCGGAAGGCGGCCGAGCCGCCGGAGGGGGCGCGTGGTGGACGGGGTCGGAGCCGAGGTGCGGAGAAAGGAGGATGACGCCGTCGTCGCGGCAGCCCGCGCCGGCGACGAGGCGGCGTTCGCGGAGCTCGTCCGCAGGCACGAGCGCGAGCTCCGGGTCCACTGCTACCGGATGCTCGGCTCGTTCCACGAGTCCGAGGACCTGGTCCAGGAGACCTTCCTGCGGGCCTGGCGGAGGCGCGAGAGCTTCGAGGGGCGCGCGACCTTCCGGGCCTGGCTGTACCGGATCGCGACGAACGCGTGTCTGGACCACCTCGACCGCCACCCTCGACGGCCACGGCCGTACGGGCCGTCCCCGTCGCCCACGGCGAGCGCGAACGAGGAGCCGCCGCCCGCGGTCCCGTGGCTCGAGCCGTTCCCGGACCGGCTGCTCGACGTGCCGGCTCCCGGTGAGGCCGAGCCGGACGCGGTGGTCGTCGCCAGGGAGTCGATCGAGCTCGCGTACCTGGTCGCGATCCAGCATCTGCCGCCCCGGCAGCGAGCCGTGTTGATCCTGCGGGACGTCCTCGGCTGGCCGGCGACCGAGACCGCGACGCTGCTCGATGGCTCCGTCGCCTCGGTGAAGAGCGCGCTGGCGCGAGCGCGGTCGACGGTGCGGGAGCATCTGCCCGAGCGGCGCGACGACTGGGCGCCGTCCGGCGACCCGACGCCGGAAGAGCGCGCGCTCCTGCACCGATACATCGACGCCCATGCGCACGGCGACGCGAACGCCGTCGCGGCGCTGCTCGCCGAGGAGGTCCGTCTGACCATGCCGCCGCACCCCGAGTGGTTCTCGGGGCGGGAGGCCATCGCCGGGCTGCACCGAGAGGTGTTCGACCCCGCGTCGACCTGGTACCACGGGCGCTGGCGGAGCATCGCGACGAGTGCGAACCGGCAGCCGGCCGTCGCCCACTACTGCGAGCGCCCGAGCGCGCCCGAGACGCAGGCGGTCGCGGGCCGGCATCGGGCCCAGGTGCTCGACGTGCTGCGGGTCCGAGACGGGAAGGTCGTCGAGATCACCGCGTTCGAGCCGCGGTCGTTCGCGGCCTTCGAGCTCCCGCTGACCCTGCCGTGAGCCGACGCCATGACCGACGACTGGGCCTCCCGCCTCGCCGACGCACGCCTCCCGCCCTCCTTCCGGCGGCGCGTCGTGACGATCGAGCCCGGCGGCGTCCGGACCCATCGGCGTTCCGAGTGGAGGGACGCGATCGTCCTCGTCCGGCGCGGGTACCTGCTCCTCGAGACCCCGGACGGACGCCGGTACGGCTTCGGACAGGGCCAGGTCCTCTGGCTCGACGGGGTCCACGCTCGGGCGCTCCACAACCCGGGGCCGGTGCCGACGGTGCTCGTCGCGGTCCGGCGCCGGACCGATCCCTTCCGAGCGGATCCGCCGTCACATCGGTGAGCCTGTCGATCCGGCGAGGAAGGGAGAGGACATGAACGAGACGGGGAAGGTCACGTCCGGGGACGGCACCACGATCGCGTTCGAACGGACGGGGGACGGGCCGCCGGTCATCATCGTGGCGGCGGCGCTGTCCGATCGGGCCGACACCAGGAAGCTCGCAGAGCTGCTCGCCCCGCACTTCACGGTGATCAACTACGACCGGCGCGGCCGCGGCGCGAGCGGCGACACCCCTCCCTACGCCGTCGAGCGCGAGTGCGAGGACATCGAGGCGCTCGTGAAGGAGGTCGGCGGCTCAGCGTCCCTGTTCGGCAGCTCCTCGGGAGCGGTCCTCGCGCTCGAGGCGGCGACGCGAGGCGTGGGCGTCGAGAGGCTCGCGTTGTTCGAGCCTCCCTTCGTGGTCTCGGAGCGGCACGCGGCACGAGAGGAGGACCTAGCGGACCGCGTCGGCGAGGCGCTCGGCGCGGGTCGGCGGGGCGAGGCCGTCGCGCGGTTCATGAACGGCGCGGTCGGCGTGCCGAAGGCCGGCGTGTGGATGATGCGACTCATGCCGAGGACGTGGAGGAACCTCGAGGCGATGGCCCATACGATCCCCTACGACCTGGCGATCATGGACGGGTACCGGCAGGGCGGGCCGCTGTCGGCCGAGCAGTGGGCCTCGGTCGCCGTCCGCACCCTGGTCCTGGACGGTGCGAAGAGCCCGGAGCACCTCCGGGCCGCGGCCTCCGCGCTCGCCGATGCCCTCCCGAACGCCGAGCACCGGACGCTGGAGGGCGTCAGCCACGCCTCGGTCGTCATGTCGCCGAAGAAGCTGGTGCCGACGCTGCACCGGTTCTTCGAGGCCTGAGGGGAACGGTCAGGCCAGAGGGTCCGGGAACGGTCAGGCCGGAGGGTCCTGCTCGTCGAAGGCGGCCGCAACCGTCTTCGGGACGACCATCCGCCACGCGTCGAGGACGAGCTCTCGCATCTCGGTCCGATCGATCGCGGCCAGGCGGACGAGCACCCAGTTGTACCGGAGGTCGCCCCCGTCCGGCATCATGAACCTGTCGGGGTCCGAGCGCACGAGCGCCTCGCGCTCCTCCCTCGGGAACGCGAAGCCCATCACGGTCTCGTCGCGCGAGAACGCCAGGTGGACGATCCGGCCGACGCGGAACTTCACGCGGTCGCGCACGAGCGCCTCCGTGGTGCGCGGCAGACGCAGCGCGAGCGCCCGTACGTCGTCGATCGTCACCATCTCGTCGAGCCGGCCGCGGGCCGGCGAGCCGGAACGGTCCTTACGGTTCGACGGTCTCGATCGTCCTGCTCGTGTCGGCCTTGCAGTCCGGCGTCCGGCCGGCGCGAGCGTAGATCTTCCCGTACATCCCCGAGTTGCCGGTCGACCACATGAACCGGTCGCCGTTCCGGGACGCGAGGTCGCTCCCGATCTTCTCGTCCTCGCGGGGGTTCTGCTGCTGTCCGGTCTGCCGGAACACGACGATCTTCCGGTCCTTGGCGCAATCCCTTGGGCTCGAGCTCTTCACGGCGCCGTAGTAGTCGCCGCCGTTCGCCTTGATCGTCACGATGGTGTCCGCGCGCGTACCGGCGCTCGCGACGCCCACCGCGAGCGTCCCGGCGACCATGACGACGGCGACGGCCGTCCCGACGAGCTTCCGCACGATGCCTCCTCGCGATCACGGGCCGGACGGCGGGCCACCGGGAGGTCCGGTGCGACCGGCACGGGAAGGCGCGAGTATCCGCTCCAGGCCGCGGGCCGGTCAAACCGACGTGCCGTCACCCAGGTCGGCCGGGCATACCATCAAGGGGAGATGTCGGCGTCCACCGCGATCCAGGTCTCGGGTCTCGAGAAGTCGTTCGGCAACACCCGGGCGCTCGACGGGTTGGACCTCGAGGTCCGCACGGGCGAGGTGCACGGCTTCGTCGGTCCGAACGGGGCGGGCAAGACCACGACGATCCGGATCCTCCTCGGGTTGATCGCGGCGGACGCGGGGACTGCGCGCCTGTTGGGCGCCGACCCGTGGCAGGAACGGGTGCAGCTCCACCGACGGCTCGCCTACGTCCCGGGCGAGGTCAGCCTGTGGCCGAACCTGACGGGCGGCGAGATCATCGACCTCCTCGGGCGTCTCCGCGGCGGCGAGGACCCGCGCCGCCGCGCGGCCCTGCTCGAGCGCTTCGAGCTCGATCCCACGAAGAAGGCGCGCACGTACTCGAAGGGCAACCGGCAGAAGGTGTCGCTCGTCG
>DAIUEM010000019.1:0-14905 GCA_036845105.1 Actinomycetota bacterium
GGCGCTGGACGAGGAATACTCCGCCCCGTACCTGACCGACACGATCGACACCTCGTCGTTCGGTGAGGGAGGTGGCCGGGGCGTCGGGAGCGGCTTCATCGTGCGCGCCGACGGGATCGTCGTCACGAACTTCCATGTCGTCGAGGGCGCGCAGCGCATCACCGTGATCACGCCGGAGCCCGACGCCGAGCGCCACGACGCGCGCGTGATCGGCGGGGACGAGGCCGCGGACCTGGCGGTGCTAAAGATCGACGCCCAGGCGCTGCCCCCGATCCCGCTCGGCGACTCGGCCGATCTCAAGCTCGGGCAGCAGGTCGTCGCGATCGGGTACGCGCTCGCGCTCGAGGGCGGCCCCACCGTCACCACCGGGATCGTGTCGGCGCTCGACCGCTCGATCGACGCGAACGACCCCAACTGCGACCCCGACGTGTGCCCGGACTTCGTCCGCACGTACAGCAACGTGATCCAGACCGACGCCGCCATCAATCCCGGGAACTCGGGCGGGCCGTTGCTCGACCTGGCCGGCCGGGTCGTCGGCATCAACACGGCGGGCGCAGGCTCCGCCGAGAACATCGGCTTCGCGATCGCGATCGACGCAGCGAAGCCGACGATCGACTCGGCCGCCGAGAACCCCTCGGAGCCGGTCGCGTACCTGGGCGTCGTCACGCAGGACGTCACGGAGGGCATGTCCTTCCAGTTCGAGCTCCCGGTGACCGCGGGCGCGTACATCGTGGACCTGGCCCCCAGGGGCCCCGCCGAGTCCGCCGGCATCGAGGTCGGCGAGGTGGTCGTCGAGTTCGATGGCAAGGAGATCCCGGACTCGGAGACGCTCGGCGAGCTGATCCGCGCCCGTCAGCCCGGCGACCGGGTCGAGCTCGTGGTCGTGGCCACCGACGGCGACCGCCGGACGACGACGGTCACGCTCGGCGTCAACCCGCTCCCGCAGTCCTGAGCTCGAACGCCACGACGCTCGCCGGACGCGTACGCTCGTCGTGTGCGTCGGGCATCGATCCGGATCGGCAGCGTCCTCGGCGTCGAGCTGTCGCTGCACGTCACGTGGTTCCTGGTCCTCGGGCTCGTCGTGTGGGCGACCGCGACGGGCTTCGGGGACATCTACCCGGATCTGGCGGGCCCCGTCCGGGCCGGGATGGGCCTGGTCACGGGCGTGGTCTTCTTCGGCTGCCTGACCGTCCACGAGCTCGCCCACGCCGTCACGGCGCGGCGGTTCGGGATCCGGGTCCGCGGCATCACGCTGTTCGTGTTCGGCGGCGTCGCCGAGATCGAGGGGGAGGTGCCGACCCCCGCGCGCGAGTTCGCCGTGGCCCTCATCGGGCCCGCCGTCTCGCTCGCGCTGGCCGCCGCGTTCGCCCTCGGCACGATGGGGGTCCGGGAGGTCCCGGCGCTCGAGGGCGTGCTCGGAACCCTCGCGCTCGTGAACCTCGGCGTCGCGCTGTTCAACCTCGTGCCCGGCCTGCCGCTCGACGGCGGTCGGCTCCTCCGCGCGGGGCTGTGGCGGCTCACGGGCTCGCACGCACGGGCGACCCGCATCGCGGCGGGCGCCGGCGTGGCGGTCGCGCTCGGCCTCGTCGCGGTCGGCCTGGCGATCGCCACCTGGGGGCGCGAGCCCGCCGGGCTCTGGTACGTCCCGATGGGGGTGTTCCTGTGGTTCCTGGCGCGGTCCTCGCGACGCCGGCGCCAGCCGCCTCACGACGCGACTGGGTTAGCCTTGGGAGACCGTGAGGGTCAGGCTGCGCAACCCCGACCGTGAGCTCGAGGTCTCCGGCGGCCGCAAGGTTCGCCAGGTGCTCGCCGAGCTGGACATCGACCCGGACACCGTCCTGGTGATCCGGGACCGCGAGCTGCTCACCCGCGAGGACCGCGTTGCCGAGGAGGACCGGCTCGAGATCCGTCCCGTGATCTCGGGGGGAGGAGCAGGGACGTGAGCCGGATGCGCTGCCGCCGCTGCAAGGGGCCCGCCGTGATCGAGGTCCGCCGCCACAACGCCGCCTTCTGCCGGGACTGCTTCGTCCACCACGTCCGCGAGCAGGTCCGCCGCGCGATCGAGGCGTTCGACATGTTCGGTCCGCGCGATCGGATCCTCGTGGCGGTCTCGGGCGGGAAGGACTCGCTCGCGCTCTGGGACGTGCTGCTGGACCTCGGGTACGACGCCGGGGGGCTGTACGTGGGCCTCGGGATCGGCGCGTACTCGGCGCGCTCGGCCGAGTTCGTGCGCACGTTCGCCGCCGAGCGCGGCGCCGAGCTCCTCGAGGTCGACCTCGCCGAGGAGTTCGGCTTCGACATCCCGACCGCCGGTCGGAAGGGGTCGCGCTCGCCGTGCTCGGTCTGCGGGCTCTCGAAGCGCTACGTGTTCAACCGGGCGGCGCTCGAGCACGGGTACGACGTGATCGCGACGGGCCATAACCTGGACGACGAGGCGGCCACGCTGCTCGGCAACACGCTGCGGTGGCAGACGGACTACATCGCGCGGCAGTTCCCGGTCCTGCCGTCCGAGGAGGGCCTGCTGCGCAAGGTCAAGCCCCTGTACCGCCTGTCCGAGCTCGAGACGGCCGGGTACGCGTTCCTGCGGGGCATCGACTACGTGGTCGAGGAGTGCCCGCTCGTCGCCGGCAACACACAGCTGCGGTACAAGGAGGCGATGAACCACCTCGAGGCCACCTCGCCGGGGACGAAGGCGCAGTTCTTCCTGAGCTTCCTCGAGCGCGGGGCCCCGCTGTTCGCGAGGCAGGACGCGGTCGACCTTCGCCCATGCGAGCGCTGCGGACAGCCGACCACGGGGCGCTTCTGCGCCTTCTGCCGAGCGCGGGCCCAGGTGCTCGGCGAGCGGCTGGGCGACCCGGCAGCCGCGCCGACCGACCGGGAGGTCGCGGCGAACGTGTCCGAAGAGGTGTTGCCGGCCGAGATCTACGGCGGGGGCGCCGAGGGGCTCGCGTGAGCGGCCCGTTCGAGCCCGGCGAGCGCGTCCTGCTCGTGGATCAGCGGGGCCGCCGTTACCTCGTGAAGCTCCAGGCCGGCCAGACCTGGCACTCGCACGGCGGGACGCTCCCTCACGACCTGATCCTGGGCTCGCCCGAGGGCACGGTCGTGCACTCGGCGAGCGGGATGGTGTTCCGGTGCTTCCGGCCCCGGATGGCCGACTTCGTGCTCAAGATGCCCCGCGGTGCCCAGGTCGTGTACCCGAAGGACGTCGGGGCGATCCTCGTCGAGGCCGACGTGTTCCCGGGGGCCGCGGTGCTCGAGGCGGGCACCGGCTCCGGCTCGCTCACGCTCGCGCTCTGCCGCGCGACCGGCCCGCAGGGGCGGGTCGTCTCCTACGAGCTGCGGCCCGAGTTCCAGGCCAAGGCCGCCGAGAACCTCGAGGCGTTCTTCGGCAAGCTGCCCGAGTGGCTCGAGCTCCGGGAGGGGGACGTCCGGGAGGTGGCCGAGATGGGCGAGGTCTTCGACCGCGCCGTCCTGGACCTGCCCGAGCCCTGGGGGGTCCTCGAGGCGCTCGGGACGGCGCTGCGGCCCGGGGCGATCGTGTGCGGGTACCTGCCGACGACCGTGCAGGTCCAGCAGCTCGTCCTCGCGTTCGCCGAGCGCGGGTTCGAGCACCTGGAGACGATCGAGATCCTCCGCCGCTCCTGGCACGTCACGAGCCGAAGCGTGCGCCCCGACCACCGGATGGTCGGCCACACCGGGTTCCTGACGCTGGGTCGCCGGCTCCCCGACGCCGCGTGGACGTCCGCGCCGTCCGACGGCGACGTATAGCCTGGAGGAGACCCCGCGGGTTCCCGGCACATCCTCAGGCCGGGCGTATACTGCGGCACCACGCGGGAGGAGGTGCACATGCCCGAAACCGACCCCCGGGAGCAGCAGGAGCGGTACGAGAAGCAGGCCCACGAGCTCGAGCTCCAGGTGAAGTTCCTGGAGGACGAGATCGCCCTCCTGCGGCGCCGCCTCACGAACGCTCCTCGCCAGGTGAAGATCCTCGAGGAGAAGCTGCTCGAGACGAAGAGCGATCTCGCGCGCGCCCTCTCGCAGAACGAGAAACTCGTCGGCGCGCTCACGACCGAGCGTGAGCGGATCGAAGCCCTCCGCGACGAGGTCGAGAAGCTCAGCCAGCCGCCTGCGTCCTTCGGCGTCTACCTCGGGACGAACGAGGACGACACGGTGGACGTGTTCACCGCGGGGCGGAAGATGCGCGTGAACGCCTCGCCGGACCTGGACCTCGACCGCCTGGTCAAGGGCGCGGAGGTCATCCTCAACGAGGCCCTGAACGTCGTCGAGGTGCTCGAGCCCGATCGGAGCGGCGAGGTCATGCACGTGAAGGACCGCCTGGGGCACGACCGGGTCATCGTGATCGGCCGCGGCGACGAGGAGATCGTCGCGACCCTGTCGAACGCCCTTCGGCATGAGGACGTGATCCGGGCGGGGGACCCGCTGCTGATCGACACGCGCTCGGGCGTCGCGCTCGAGAAGCTCCCGAAGGAGGAGGTCGAGGAGCTCGTGCTCGAGGAGATCCCCGACGTCTCGTACGAGGACATCGGCGGGCTCGAGGGCCAGATCGAGGCGATCCGCGACGCCGTCGAGCTGCCCTTCCTGTATTCGGAGCTCTTCCAGGAGCACCAGCTGGAGGCGCCGAAAGGGGTCCTGCTCTACGGGCCTCCGGGCTGCGGCAAGACGCTGATCGCGAAGGCCGTCGCCAAGTCGCTCGCCGACAAGGTCCGTGAGCGCACCGGCCGGCAGGACGCGCACTCCTACTTCCTGAACATCAAGGGCCCCGAGCTGCTGAACAAGTACGTCGGCGAGACCGAGCGGCAGATCCGGCAGATCTTCCAGCGCGCGAAGGAGCGGAGCGAGGAGGGGCTGCCGGTGATCGTGTTCTTCGACGAGATGGACTCGATCTTCCGCACGCGCGGCACCGGGATCTCGAGCGACGTCGAGTCCACGATCGTGCCGCAGCTGCTGTCCGAGCTCGACGGCGTCGAGACGCTGAAGAACGTCATCGTCATCGGCGCGTCGAACCGCGAGGACCTGATCGACCCGGCGATCCTCCGGCCGGGTCGGCTCGACGTGAAGATCAAGATCGAGCGTCCGGACGCCGGGCAGGCCGCCGACATCATGACGAAGTACCTCACCGCGTCGGTGCCGATCCACCCGGAGGAGGTGCACCGGGCCGGCGACGTGGGGACGGCCGTGGGACGCATGATCCAGCAGACCGTCGACCGCATGTACGCGACGACGGACGAGAACCGCTTCCTCGAGGTCACGTACGCCTCGGGCGACAAGGAGACGCTGTACTTCAAGGACTTCAACTCGGGCGCGATGATCGAGAACATCGTGCGCCGGGCGAAAAAGGACGCGATCAAGCGCTTCCTGTCCACCGGCGTGAAGGGCATCAAGAACGAGGATCTGCTCGTGGCGATCCGCGACGAGTTCAAGGAGAACGAGGATCTCCCGAACACCACGAACCCCGACGACTGGGCCCGGATCTCGGGCAAGAAGGGGGAGCGGATCGTCTACGTGCGCACGCTCCTCGGCGACGGCCCCGAGGGAGAGGGCCGGCAGGTCGAGCGGGTCAGCGCCGGACAGTACCTCTAGGCTGCGTCGATGGCCATCCCCAAGGTCGTCGGGACCGAGACCGAGTACGGGATCGTCGCGGTCGGGTCGACCGAGTTCAACCCGGTCCTGTCCTCGTCCCAGCTCATCGCGACGTACGCGGGGTCGCTCCGGCGGATCCGCTGGGACTATGAGCAGGAGTCGCCGATGCGCGACGCGCGCGGCTTCGAGCCGGTCCAGATGCGGGAGCCGCCCGAGGAGGAGCTCGGGCTCGCGAACGTGATCCTTCCGAACGGCGCGCGCTACTACGTCGACCACGCGCACCCCGAGTACTCGACGCCCGAGTGCTCGACGCCACGCGACCTGGTGGTCCACGACAAGGCGGGGGAGCGGATCCTCGAGCGCTCGCTCCAGGAGCTCCGGCGGGCGCTGCCCGAGGGGAACCGCATCGCCGTCTACAAGAACAACAGCGACGGCAAGGGGAACTCGTACGGGACGCACGAGAACTACCTCGTCGACCGGGCGACGCCCTTCGCGGCCATCGTGCGCGACCTCACGCCGTTCTTCGTGAGCCGCCAGGTGTTCACGGGCGCCGGCAAGCTCGGCGCCGAGGCGCCGTGGGACGAGCGCGGCAGCCACCGGTATCAGCTCACGCAACGGGCCGACTTCTTCGAGGCCGAGGTCGGGCTCGAGACGACGCTGAAGAGGCCGATCGTGAACACCCGCGACGAGCCGCACGCCGATCCCGAGAAGTACCGCCGGCTCCACGTGATCGTCGGCGACGCCAACCTGTGTGAGGTCGCGACCTTCCTGAAGGTGGGAACGACCGCCCTCGTGCTCAAGATGATCGAGGACGACTACCTCCCGGACCTGTCGCTCGTGAACCCCGTCGCGGCGCTGCACGAGATCTCGCGCGACGTGAGCTGCATCCGGCAGGTGCCGCTCACCGACGGCCGGCGCCTGTCGGCCGTGCAGCTCCAGTGGGAGTACCTGGAGCGCGCCAAGAAGTACGTGGAGCAGGAGGACCCGAGCGCCGAGAACGAGGAGGTCGTGGAGCGCTGGGAGTCGGTGCTCGCGGCGCTCGAGGACGAGCCGCTGTCGCTCCACCGGGAGCTCGACTGGGTCGCGAAGTACCGGCTGCTCGAGGGCTACCGGGCCCGCGACGGCCTCGACTGGTCGGACCCGAAGCTCCGCCTCGTCGACCTCCAGTACCACGACGTGCGCCGGGACAGGGGCCTGTACCACCGGCTCGAGGCATCGGGCGAGGTGGAGCGTCTGGTGACCGATGACCAGATCGACCGGGCCGTCATGGAGCCGCCCGAGGATACGCGGGCGTACTTCCGGGGGCGCTGCATCGAGCGGTATCCCGACGCGATCGCGGCGGCGTCTTGGGACTCGATCATCTTCGATACGGGCCAGGCGGCGCTCCAGCGCGTGCCGATGCGCGAGCCGCTGCGGGGCACGCGGACCCACGTCGAGTCGCTCCTCGAGCAGGCGGCCGACCCCGCCGCGCTGGTCGAGCTGCTGCGCTCCTGAACGCGGGACCTCGACGCCGGGGTCGTGTCCGGGTCCACAGGTAGAATCTCGACACCGACCGGAGGAGACGACGTGCCGCAGGAGCAGGAGAAGAAGAAGGCCACCCGGCGTTCCGGCGGCGGCGCCGACGAGGACGCGGGCGAGGTCAAGGTCTCCGCCAAGGGCGAGAAGCTCAAGGAGGAGATGGACGAGATCCTCGACGAGATCGACTCGGTCCTCGAGGAGAACGCCGAGGAGTTCGTGAAGAGCTACGTCCAGAAGGGCGGACAGTGAGCCACGAGCCCCTGGACCTCCCGCTCGGCGACCGTCCGATCGGGGCGAATCCCAGCTTCTTCGACCTCGTGGCGCGAACGCGCCCCGAGGCCCTCCCGCCGCAGGCGTCGATGGTCTCGAACCTCCCCGCGCCGCACGGGACGACGGTCCTCGGCCTGAAGTTCGACGGCGGGGTCGTGATGGCGGGGGACCGACGGGCTACCGCCGGCAACTTCATCGCGGACGCGAAGATCCGCAAGGTGTTCCCCGCCGACGCGCTGTCCGCGATCGCGATCGCCGGCGCCGCGGGACAGGCGGTCGAGGTGGTCAAGATCTTCCAGCTCGAGCTCGAGCACTACGAGAAGATCACCGGCGACCGTCTCTCGCTCGAGGGCAAGGCCAACCGCCTGGCCCAGATGATCCGCGGGAACCTCCCGTCGGCGATGCAGGGGCTCGTCGTGGTCCCGCTGTTCGGCGGGTACGACGAGCGACGTCGCGAGGGCAGGATCTTCTACTACGACGCCACGGGCGGACGCTGGGAGGAGGATGACTACCAGACGACGGGCTCGGGCGGGTTGCCCGCGAAGAACTCGCTGAAGAAGCGGTGGCGTCCGGGGCTGACGCGCGAGGAGGCCCTGCGCGTGGCCGTGGAGGCCCTCGTCGACGCCGCCGAGGACGACGCGGCCACGGGCGGTCCCGACCCCGCGCGCGGGATCTTCCCGAACGTCGTCGTGGTCACCGCCGACGGCGTCGAGGACGTCCCGGCGGACGACGTCGCGGCGGCCGCGCAGACCGTGCTGCAGGAGCGCACGCGATGAGCTTCATGCCGTACGTGCCGCCCGAGCAGCTCATGAAGGACCGGTCGGACTTCGCGCACAAGGGCATCGCCCGCGGCAAGTCGGTCGTCGGGATCGAGTACGCGGACGGCATCCTCTTCCTCGCCGAGAACCCGAGCGCCACGCTCCACAAGATCAGCGAGATCTACGACCGGATCGCGTTCGCCGGCGTCGGCAAGTACAGCGAGTTCGAAGAGCTACGGATCGCGGGCGTTCGCCTCGCCGACATGCGCGGCTACTCGTACGACCGGGACGACGTGCGGGCGAGGGACCTGGCGAACGCGTACTCGCAGGCGCTGTCGACCATCTTCACCCAGCAGATGAAGCCCTACGAGGTCGAGATCCTCGTGGCCGAGGTGGCGGACGACGGCGGACGCAACGAGGTCTACCACATCCTGTTCGACGGCACGGTCACCGACGAGCACGGCTCGGTCGCGATCGGCGGGCACGCGGAGGTGCTCACCGCGGCCGTGCGCGAGGCCTACCAGGAGGGCTGGGACCTCGGGACCTCGGTCCGCGAGGCGGTGAAGGCGCTCTCGGCCGCCGAGGGGCGTTCGATCGAGGCAAGCTCGATCGAGGCCGGCGTGCTCGAGCGCGGGACGCCGCGACGCCGGAAGTTCCGGCGACTGACGAACGACCTGATCCAGGGGTTCCTCCAGACCCCGTAGGTCCCGTCGCAGCGCGATCGGCGACCTACACTCGACGCATGGACCGCCGCATCTTCGGGCTCGAGAACGAGTACGGCGTGACGTGCACGTTCCGCGGGCAGCGTCGACTGTCGCCGGACGAGGTCGCCCGGTACCTGTTCCGCCGTGTGGTGCACTGGGGGCGTTCCTCGAACGTGTTCCTCGAGAACGGCGCACGGCTGTACCTGGACGTCGGCTCCCATCCCGAGTACGCGACGCCCGAGTGCGACCAGATCCTCGACGTCGTCGCGCACGACAAGGCGGGCGAGCGGATCCTCGAGGCGCTCCTGTCCGCGGCCGAGGTCCGGCTGCACGAGGAGGGGATCAGCGGGCAGGTGTATCTGTTCAAGAACAACACCGACTCGGCGGGCAACTCGTACGGGTGCCACGAGAACTACCTCGTGGCGCGGCAGGGCGAGTTCGGGCGGATGGCCGACATCCTGATCCCGTACTTCGTGACCCGCCAGGTGTGGTGCGGCGCGGGCAAGGTGCTCCACGGGCCTCGCGGGGCGCAGTTCTGCATCGCCCAGCGCGCCGAGCACATCTGGGAGGGCGTCTCGAGCGCGACGACGCGCTCGAGGCCGATCATCAACACGCGCGACGAGCCGCACGCCGACGCGGAGAAGTACCGCCGGCTCCACGTGATCGTCGGCGACTCGAACATGAACGAGTGGACGACGTTCATGAAGGTCGGCATCACCGATCTGGTGTTGCGGATGGTGGAGTCGAACACGGTGATGCGGGACCTCACGCTCGAGAACCCGATCCGGGCGATCCGCGAGATCAGCCACGACGTGACCTGCACCAGGAAGGTGAGGCTCGCGAACGGACGCGAGCTGACGGCGATCGAGATCCAGGAGGAGTACTTCGAGCGCACCGCCCGGTTCCTCGAGCGACGCGGAGGGGACGAGCAGGCCCACCTGCTGCTCGCGGAGTGGCGGGAGGCGCTCGACGCCCTCACCGCGGGCGAGCCCGAGCGTCTGGTGCGGAAGGTGGACTGGGTCGCCAAGTCCCTCATGATCGACCGGTACCGGGAGAAGCACGGCCTGCCACTGTCGTCGCCGAGGATCGCGCTGCTCGACCTCGCCTACCACGACGTGAACCGCACGCGGGGCATCTACTCGCTGATGGAGCGGGCCGGCAAGGCGGAGCGCGCCGTCTCGGAGAAGGCGATCCAACGCGCGATGCGGGAGCCTCCGCAGACCACCCGGGCGAAGCTCCGGGGCGACTTCATCCGGCACGCGAAGCAGAAGCGGCGCGACTATACCGTGGACTGGGTCCACCTGAAGCTCAATGACCAGGCGCAGCGCACCGTGCTCTGCAAGGACCCGTTCCGCGCGCAGGACGACCGGGTCGAGCAGCTCATCGCCCACATGTAGGGCCGTCCTAGGTCATTCGGTGGTTGCATCCGCCGATCGTCCCCGCCAGGATTCCCGCCGTGGGACAGGGCACGATCTCCTCCGAGCGGAACCGCCGTGCGCCGCGCCGCGAACTGCCACCCGAGCTCGACACGCCCGCCGACATCGGCCGCGTCATCCGGCCCGTGCTGGTCGTTCTCGCCGTCGTCGCCGTGGTCGTGGCGGCTCGCGCCGTGGCGCCCTCGACGACCCCGTACGGCGGGCCGCTCCAGGACACGTCCCTGTCCGGGCCACTCGTGACCGGTGGCAAGCGGGTCGCGGGCGAGCCGGCGAGCTTCGGCTTCGTCCTGCCTTGGAACACCGCCGAGCGCGAGGCCGTCCTCGAGCGTGTGGTCCCGATCGAGGCGACCGAGGGCATCGAGGTCGTCGGCGCCGGGGTCCTCGGACCGGAGGAGGACGTGGTGGCATTCGGCCCCGGGTACCCGCCGCAGGGCAGGCTCGAGCCACCGCTCGTCGACGGGTTCCGGATCCCGCCAGGGTCGAGCGCCCTCGACGGATACCAGCTCGCGGTCGGTGTCCAGGCGGACGCCCCGGGGGTGCACTCGATCACCGGTTTCGTGCTCGAGTACCGCGTGGCCGGAACCGAGTACCGGGCGGTCATGCTCCAGGGCGTCTGGCTCTGCGTGCCGCGCGACCAGAAGCCCCGGTGCCCCGAGCCCGAGGAGGCTGAGGCCGGCGTGGCGGCCCGCCAGGAGCAGATCCGCGAGCCGCTGCTCGAGGTCGTCGTCGCCCCGCCGCGATGAACGATCCGGACGTCCGGGGGGTGGGAGCCGAGCGGCGGGATCCGGCCGTCCCGATCTGCGTGCTCGACGCGACGGCCGCGGCAGCGGCGGCGCCCTACCGAGCGAGGTCGCGGTAGCGGCGCGAACCCGCCGCCATCCGGCCGGCCAGCACGCCGGCCGCGCCGGCGGCCAGGAAGAACGCCGGGTCGTCCTCGGGCGAGCGGCCCATCGAGCGGACCTCGACCGAGCGGCGCCGGAGCTCGTCGAGGGCCGGACGGCCGTCGGCCTCAACCAGCTGGTGGTGCTCCTCGAGCCGTGCGCCCCGCAGCGCGTCCCACACGACCGCCCGCTCGGCGTCCCCGAGGGTCGGGACGGCGACGTTCACGTCGCTGGTGCACACGTCGCGCAGGATCGTCACCGAGTGGTGCGAGAGGCCTCGATGCCGCTCGCGTCGATCGGCGAACGACACGCGGAGGGCGGCGACCGGCCGACCCTTCAGCGTGCGGGCGGCCATCAGCGCGTGGCCGGATCCGAGCGCGCTCACGCCCCAGGTCGTGTCGGTGCCCAGGTTCCCGGGGCCGTCGGCGACGATGATGACCTCGGCGCCCAGGATCTCGCGGGCGGCGAGCAGGCCCGTCCAGATCGTCACCGCCTCGAGCCCGCCCCCGAACGCCTGCCCCACGGTGATCCAGCCGTCGAGCAGGCCGGCCTCGAGAAGGGTGGGCACCAGGCGGGAGAACCCGCCCGCGAGCGCGGCGCCGTCGGTCATGACGTACGCGACGCGCGCGTCGGCGCTCGCCTTGGCGCCCGCCGCGATCGGCGCGAGCATCGAGTGGAGCGGCGTGCACACGACCGGGGCGTTACGGAGCCCCCTGGCGCCCTCGATCGCATCCCGGTGGGTCTCCTCGACGGTCGCGACGGCAGCCTGGAGTGGCGTGTAGCGCGCCTTCATCACGCGTCCCGCGTGCCCCAGGTCCGTCGGCTCGGCCCCCTCGATCGCCACGACCAGGTGCACGCCGCCGGTCCCGAGCCCCAGGTCGACGGCCGTCGTGTTCAGCACCACCGCGTCGCCGGCCGCCACGGGCCCCGTCAGGCCCGGGTAGGCCAGCGCGGGGGCGTGCCCGCCCTCGACGTCGACGACCAGCTCCACCGCGCCGGGGCGCACCGAGACGATCCGCACCACCGTCCCGCGGCGCAGACGGACGAGCGACGGATCGGGGCCGGTCGCGCGCACGCCCCGAGTATGATGCGGCACGCATGCAGCCGCTCGAACGCCTGGTCAACCTGGTCGCGCTGCTGCTCGACGCCCGGCGCCCCCTGACCTTCGATCAGATCCGCGAACGGATGCCCGAGGCCTACGAGCAGGAGGACCTCGACACCGCGAAGCGCATGTTCGAGCGCGACAAGGGGATCCTTCGCGACATCGGCGTGCCGATCGAGGTCGTCGCCACCGATGTCTGGGAGAGCGAGCAGGGCTACGCGATCGCCAAGGACGAGTACTACCTGCCCGAGATCGCGTTCACGCCACAGGAGATCTCGGCGCTGTTCGTCGCCGCTCACGCCGGGCGCGAGGGCTCCTCGGCCGAGGAGGCTGTCCGCAAGCTGCTGTACGGGGCGGAGGGCGGGATCCTCGTGGGCGTGGGCGGTTTCGCTCTCGCCACCGACGGCGTGTCGGACCGAAGGCTGACGGCCGCGGCCGAGGCCGTCGCCGCGCAGCGCAGCGTCCGGTTCGGGTACCGGACCTCGCGCGGGGTCGAGGGGGAGCGCCGGGTGGACGCCTTTGGGCTGGCGGTGCGCGGGGGGAGCTGGTACCTCGTGGGCATGGACCGCGAGCGCGGTGAGATCCGGTCGTTCCGCCTGTCGCGCGTCTCGACCGACATCGTCGACGAAGGCGAGGGGGGTGCGCCGCCGGAGGGTTTCCGGGCGGCCGACCACGTCCAGCTGGGACCGTGGGGGCCGGGCGAGCCCGCCGAACGGGCGACGGTCGCCTTCTCGCCCGAGGTCGCCTGGTGGGCGACGAAGGGTCTGCAGGGCGCCGAGGTGCTGCTCGAGCGCCCGGACGGCTGGGTGGAGGTCACGGTCCCGAACGGGCCCGGCGAGGGGCTCGCCTCCTGGATCCTGTCCTTCGGGCCCGACGCGGTCGTCCTCGAGCCCGAGGACCTGCGGCGCGAGGTCGTGCGGCGCCTGGAGGCCACGCTTGCCGCCCGCTGACCGACGCACGGCGCCGAAGGCCTCCGAGCGGCTCCGGCGGCTCCTCGTCGTGGTGCCGTACCTCGTCCAGCATCCGGGGACCGAGCTGGCCGAGGTCACCCGGCTGTTCGGCGTGCCCGAGGAGGCGCTCGTCGAGGACCTGCAGCTGTTGTTCGTCTCGGGACTGCCACCGTACGGCCCCGGCGACCTGATCGACGTCGACATCCAGGACGGCCGGGTGTGGGTCGCGATGGCGGACTACTTCGGTCGCCCGTTGCGGCTCACCCGGAGCGAGGCCGTCGCCCTGTACCTGCGTGGCGCGGCGCTCGCGGCCATGCCCGACGTCCCCGAGGCGCCGGCGCTCGACTCCGCCCTCGCGAAGCTGGCGGAGGGGCTCGGGCCGCAGACCTTGGGGGAGCTGCCCGAGCGCATCCAGGCGGCCGTCGGGGCCCGCACCGCCGAGACGCTCGAGGCGCTCCGGGCGGCCGTGGCCGAGCACGAGCGGATCCGCATCGAGTACTACGCGGCCTCGTCTGCCTCGACGACCGTGCGCGAGATCGACCCGGAGGAGGTCCTGCACGCGATCGGGAACTGGTACGTGGTCGCCTGGGACCACCGCTCGAACGAGGAGCGGCTGTTCCGGGCGGACCGCGTGCGCTCGGTGGAGCCGACGGGGAAGCGCTTCGAGCCTCGGGGCCTCGCGGGGGCTGGCCGCCCCCTCTACACGCGAGGGGAGGCGGACGCCGAGGTCCGGCTGCTGCTCGGCCCCGAGGCGCGGTGGGTCGCGGAGTACTACGAGATCGAGCGCTCGGAGGAGCGCCCGGGCGGCAGCCTCGAGGTGGCGATGCCTGCCGGACGCCTGGAGTGGGCCGAACGCCTGGTCCTTCGTCTGTCGGGCGCGGCGCAGGTGCTGGGACCGCCCGAGCTGAACGACCGTGTCCGGGAGCTCGCGCGCAGGACGCGAGAACTATACGGATAGGGTAGTCCCCTTCGCGGGTGGGGCCCTCAAGCGCCGTCCGGCCGCCGCCGATACAGCGTGTGACATGACCACCATCCGGACGACGTGCCCCCGCTGCGGGGAAGTGGATATGGGACCCGAGTCCATCCTGCTGCAGGTCGTCAGAGGCGGCCGCGAGGGGACCTACCGTTTCCGGTGCCCCACCTGCATGGACGACGTCGAGAAGCGGGCGGACCGGAAGATCGTCGCCCTGCTCGTCTCGGCCGGCGTGGACGTGGCGAGCCGCGGCACCACGATGACGGAGCAGCTGTTCGACCAGGAGACCTTCGTCGACCCACGTCCGCCGCTGCCCGACGCGCCGGCCTTCACGATCGACGACCTCATCGACTTCCACTTCGCGCTCCTGGACGACGCCACGATCCACGAGTTCTTCGCGAAGCAGTAGGCGACCGGCATCCACTACGATGCCGCCATGGCCACCTCCCTCCTCGCGGTGTCGACCACTGCCGTCGTCTGGCTCGCCATCGGCCTCGTGACCGTCGTCGCGGTCCTCGCGATGCTCGTGGCGCTCGTGCGGCAGGGCATGCTGATCGGGCGCGCGGTCCGTCGCCTGAACGACGAGGTCGCGCCGATCATGGCTGAGATCCAGACCCGGGGCCCGGCGCGAGGCGCCCGGCGCGGAGACACCGCCCCGCGTCCGTGAGCCGGCTGGCCGAGGCCCGGCGGTAGAATCCGTCCGAACCCGACC
>DAIUEM010000020.1:0-14616 GCA_036845105.1 Actinomycetota bacterium
CGAAGACCTCCGCGTCACCGAGCTCGGCCACGCGGTCCGCGTACGCCCGCAGCTTCCGCCGCGCGTACCCCGGTCGAGACCGCCCGCCCTGGTGGAACCGAAGGTACGCCCAGCCCCCGGCGGTCGGGAGCTCGTCGACGCGCGTGCCCGGGCGATCGGCGTGCACGAGGGCGAGGCCCGAGCGGTCGAGCACCTGGAACACCTCGGGCATGAACCACGACGGGTGTCGGAACTCGAACGCGGCGCGGATCCTGGCGGGGATCGCCTTGACGAACGCCTCGAGGAGCGGCACGTCCGCCTCGAAGTTCGGCGGCAGTTGGAACAGCACGGGTCCGAGCTTCGGGCCGGCGCCCTCGAACACCTGGAGCATCCGAGCGAGCGGCTCCTCCGGATCGCGCAGCCTACGGATGTGCGTAACGTACCGGCTCGCCTTCATCGTGAGGAGGAAGCCCTCGGGAACGGTCGCCGCCCACCGCTCGACGGTCTCGCGCCGCGGCAGGCGGTAGAAGGAGTTGTTCACCTCGACCGTCCGGAAGTGCGCCGCGTAGTGCTCGAGCCACCGCACCGTCGACAGGCCCTCCGGGTAGAACCGCCCGCGCCAGTCGCGGTACTGCCACCCGCTCGTGCCGACGAACGCTCGGCCTCGATCAGCGCTCCGGCTGCTCATCCTCCTCCGACCTCGTCGCGTCGGCCTCCTCGGCGCCGGGCTCGGGACGCCCCTCCGCCGGCGCTGCATCGCCCATCATCGCGCGGTCCTGCTCTTCCTTGGTACGCCCCTCCTCCCCCATACCGCGGTCCCGCGCCTTCCGCAGGTCCCTGATCTGCTCCTCAGCCTGCTCTGGCTCCATCGGTAGCTCCTTCGTGGATGGTCGCTGACCAGTCCGTACCCCCACCGCATGCCCCGCACGCCTGTGGAGGACACGTCGGCAGCCCAGGTCTACGTGGAGTTTGTCGGCCTCTACGAGGGTGGTAGTCCGCAGGCGAACGGGTCTCGGTTCGGCGTCGCGAAGGTGCCTCGCCTTCTAGCCCACCTTGCGGATACGGAACATGTCCCGGTCCTCGCCGCCCTTCCGAACGAGTTCCTCAAGCGATGCCTCTGCGTCTGCCCTCGCCGGGAAGCGACGGATCTGGACCCACCGGTGTCCATCCGCATGCCGTCTCTCGAGTAGAACGGCAGGTGCGACACGCACGCGCTCAGCATTCTCGATGCCGAGGCCCGCGCCGAATAGCTGCTGCGGATCAGTTCCCATCCTGCGGTCACCATACGCCACGCAACCGGTTGACGTCGTACTGAGCATCGTTGCCTGGGTCTATGGATGTCGCGAGCCTACGGATATGGCTCCTTCTCGGCGGATTGGAAGGTGTGAGCAGCCGCCTACCCTGAGGTCCGCGCCAGAATCAGTACGTGACCGCCGTCACCCTCGGGAACGAAACGCTGCCACTCGATGTCGAAGCCCGCCGTCCTCATCCACGCCAAATACGTCTTGCTACCCTCGTGCGACCAATACATGAGCGCGCCGGGTACATCACACCAGTTCTCTTCCGTTCCGGTCCATGCATCGTTTCCCACGGTGATGAGTAGCCATCCGCCCGAGCGGAGCCAACGGGGCATCGCCCGAATCACGGATGGCTGCTCATCGAGCGGTACGTGGATGATCGCGTACAAGCAGACGATGGCATCCACGGAGCCGACTGGAATCTCGACCTGCGTCATGTCTTCGCAGACAAACTCGGCGTCGGGGACCAGGTCACGAGCACGGGCGATCTGCACCGGCGAGATGTCGATGCCAAGGACCCGGAATCCGCGATCCGAAAGCCACCGAGCAGCCGGTAGCCCGCAGCCGCAACCGAGATCAAGGATGCTGGCTCCCTCGTGCAGCCGACCGGCGAGGTCGCGCAACCAGTCTGCGTAGTCCTCGTTCATCGCATCATCAGACCGGTACGCGACTGACGCCTTGTTGTATCCGGAACGAACGATGTCCTTGGGGTCCATCCCCAAACCGTAACGCCGCGATGGCGCGGCTGCCGGTCTACGTTTATGGAACGTTGTCCGCGGATCGCGAAGGGGGTTGGTACCGTAGGCACGAGGGGCGTCGCTGGGCTTGCGCTTCGCGGCTACCCTCCATGACGCGAGGGTTCCGCTCGGCGGAGCAGGAATCCTACTCGGGCGTTTGGGACGACCCGCTCGGTCTGTCCGGTCGACCGATTCTCCCCGCCTTGATGTCCTCGATGACCTGTCGGTTCTCGTTCCGCCAAACGGACTCGAAGTGACGCACCAGCGCCTCACGGCGTCCGAGGCCGTAGCCCACGAGGAACGCTGCGGCGACAATCAGGAACCACATACCCGCATGATGACAGATGGGCCGCTCGTCATCCGTCTTCAGGTGTACGGCTAAGGAACGTTGTCCGCGGATCGGGATGGTGCGTTAGCGCCGACGCAGGATCGAAGCCAGCCCTGCGATTGGCCCTACGGGACGTCCTCGAGGGTAAAGGTCACCACGTAGAAGTCTGCAGACGGGTCCTGCTCGTTCCTGTTGGACCACCCCTCGGGCTCCATCACAAGGCCGACGTCCTGTAGGACCTCGTAGATCGGGTGGTCCGGTTGGTACCCGAGAGGGTCCACGTCCGGGAGCGTCTTGCCGAACACGACGTCGATACGACTGAACACCAGAGGGAAGACACCGGGGTGCGCCCTGATGAGAGCGTTCGCGGCACTGACGAGCGCCTGCGCGTTCGGGGAATCGCGATCAGCGGCTCTCCCCGGGTGCTCTCGAGTAGGCGGCGGATCAGGTACGACGAGCGTCAGGATCACGGCTGGACGTTAGTTGCTAGTTCGGTCTAAGCACAAGGAACGTCATCCGCGGATAGGGATGGTGTCCGGCCTACGTGCCAGCGTCGAATCGCATGGAGCCGACGATGCCATCGGCGATCCTGTAGTCCTGGGAGGTCGCATCCGGCCCGGTCCAAACGCGCACGATGTACTGGTGGCCCTCATCGATGAAGACCGGGATGTAGATACCCTTCGCCACGCCGAAGCGCGCCATGCGGGAGCCTTGGAGCGCGTCTTCGAGCGACAACGGCGTCGTCCGCTGGCTGATCTCAGGACCAGGCGGCACGTCCGCAGGAACCTCGATCTCCACGACCACGAAGTCCGTGCGCAGGTTGCGCATATCCCAGGCTCCCGTACAGGAGCCAGGACCAAGGTCGGGATGATGGAGATCGGCATCGAAGTTCGTCACGAGGACCGACGGGCCTTGGCACATGTCATCGGAGGGCTCGACGACTTGAAGGTGCCACCGGCCCGGATATCGCAACGACCAGCCGACCGTAGCATCGCTGTGGTTGGCCCACGTTGCGGCATCTAGCGAGGCCTGTCCGACGTAGTCGGGAGCGGTCTGCTCACCGTTTCGGGCAAGCCACCAGACGACACCCGCAGCTGCCACGAACGTGGCGATCAGGATCACCGTGATCCGTCTCATCGAACCATTCTGCGTTGCCACAAACCTCAGGCGGTCGAGCGGCGTACGGAGATGGTGCGTCTTCGGCGGATCGAGAAGATCGTTGCGAGTATCGTCACACGCGTTGACGTCAGTCACGCCTCTCCAGGTAGTGAGCCGGGAGACTCTCAGGTTGGCTCATCGGCGGTTGACAGAGGTCGCAGCGCGTCCTTCGTCAGCTCGACTCGTCGGCAAGCTCATCGAGACGGTCCGACATCAGCCGCTCGAGCTCGGCGGGATACGCCAGTGCGTGGTTTGCCGCTACCCGAGGCCCGCGCTCTCGGAAGAAGCTCACGATGTCCAAAGCGGCTCGGAGCATCGCGTCTCGCTCCATCGGACAGAAGGTCATCTGCAGCGCCGACAGCTCCGAGACAGGGACCGCCTTCGCCAGCTTCTCGTAGGCCTCTTCCTGCGCCTCGACGCTGTGGTCGATCCGTACGAGGTTCACGCAGTACCTACGCAACGCCTCGAGCTGCCCGTATGCCCACCAGTGGTCCCCCCGTCCGAGTGCGGCGATGAAGTGCGAGAGGTCGTGCCAGAACCAGTTCAGGATCTCGCGAAGCCGTTCGCCCTGCTCCTCCGGATCCGGCTGCGCGAACGGGAACTCAGCGCCGGTCAGGGTCCCACGTTTGTCAAGGAGCGTTTGGAACGGCCCGATGTCGATCTCTTCGAGCGCGCCTTCACGGCCGACGAAGAGCTCGCACTCCGTGCCGTCGGCCAGGATGAAGAACAGGATCCTTTGCTGGCCGAAGTCTTCGATGAACACAGGCTCGCCGAGCTGACGGACGAGCTCCGTTCGCTCGGCCATGACGTTGTCGAAGGCATCGTCCGCCGTGATCACACAAAGATCGAGGTCCGAGTACTCGTCGGTCTCGCGTCTGGCGTGTGATCCGTGGAGGAGCGCCGCAACGATCCGATCGTCGGCCGAACACGCGTTGATGAAGCGGGAGATCACGACGCCGTGGTCACGTGGCGGTCTTGGGCCGGTCGCGCTCACGCTCGCAAGCTTCGCAGGGCGCATCCGAGAGCGCCAGAGGGATCCCGAAGGTCAACGGTCTACGGACGTTGTCCGCGGCTCGAGAAGGTGCGAGGTGTGAGGCTAGCCGCAGGCTGGTACCGAGGATCGCCTCTCCACCAATCGACTGACGTCGCCGATGTCCTTGTAGAAGCGATCGCGACCCGGCCCGCCGAGAAGCGTGTCGTTCGGCATCTCATCACGGGCGCAAAGGAAATCCTCTCCCTTGCCGCCCTTCAGCACGTCGGAGCCCTGGATCGCCGCGATACCGTCTCGGCCGGGTCCGCCCCAGCCCTTGTCCGAGCCCTCGCGCAGACCGACAAGGTCCTTCCCCCGTCCGCCGCGCACTCGATCGGTGCCCCGCCCGCCGCGCAGCTCATCGCCCCCGGAACCGCCGAAGATGATGTCATCCCCAGCGTGCCCGTAGATCAGGTCTCTTCCGGGACCGCCGTAGATGATGTCATCGCCCCCGCCGCCCTTGATCTTGTCCGCTCCACCGAGTCCGCATATGACGTCATCGCCATCCGTCCCCTCCAGTGGTCGGTCGATCCCGCTGGTCCCCATCACGGTGCAGTCCGGGACAGGGAGAAGGGCCGCTGACGCCGTGACCGGGCGTGTCGTGCTCGACAGCACTCCGCTGAGGAGCGTGGCCGAGATGAGCATGGTCGCCCATGCCGCTCCCTTCGAGTGCATGACGTACCGACGGGAGAACGGCACCGAGTGTTCCATCGAGATGGCTGGAGGGTACGGGCGCGGAGGTCCGCCAGGAGGAAAGGAACATACGCCCCACGCGCGCAGCCTGCGTGAGCCTCGGTCTTCGCTCAGGGAGCGAGCTGGGCGGATCGAGACGGTGCCGTATTCAGCCCTCGACGAGCGCGACGTATGTGAGTTCGGCTGCTCGGTAGCGCGCGGTGACCTCCCAGCACCCTGGCTCTGGGAGCCCGAGGCCAACGAGCATGAAGTTCCCGATGTCGCGATCGAAGGATGGGACCCCGCCTTCCTCAACCACCGCGGGAGCGGACCCGTCGAGTTGCACGGCGATCACGGTGATGTCCGCATCGCCGGAGAAGTCCTCGCCCTTCGCGGTCGAGAAGCTCTCGCTGAACCACAGGGTCTTGTCGCCGATAGCGTGGGGGCCTTCTCCAACCTCTAGACCCCTCCATACGGCGCCGCTCGGATCGAGGATGGTCCACAGTTCGGGGGTTCCATACCAGACTTGCTCGAGCGGCGGCTCAGGCGGATACGGATCCGGCGGCACGAGGCCAGGCTGTGGGGGAACGGTCACCGGACAGGTGTTCGGGCGACGGACGAGTCTGGGGTCGGGCTATCCCCCCGCGCGCCGACACCCGCGCAGGCGGACACCATCGAGACGCTGATCAACCCAGCGATGATCGTCCTCATCGCGATCACTCCGTGGCTCCTCGACCCTTCCTACATCGCTCGGCACCTTTCGGTTCCTGGGAACGCTGCTTCAGTGGTCGGCGATCCGCGTTCCTCTTCCACAAGACGAGAGCCACGGTTGGGCCGCCAGATCGCAAACGTTGTACGCGCCGATGCTCTGCCACCCTCACGCAGCGGACATGTCCTGGGTGGGCGTTTGGTATCGTCCGCGACACCTCGAACGCGGCTGGACTCGCAGTGGGAGGCACACCGATGCAGGCCGACGAAGTCCGTTTCCTGTTCGCCTACGACCGCTGGGCGACCCGTCGTGTGCTGGCGGCCCTCGACGGCGTAGACCCGGCCGTGTGGGAGCGGACGCAGGTCGTCGGTGAACGGGGTCTGGGTGCGATCCTCGTCCACCACCTGGGCGCGTCGCAGCGCTGGCGCCACGCATTCCACGACACCGGCGAGTCCCCCGAGCCCGAGCTCGAGTCGCTGCCGACGATCGACGACCTTCGCGAACGATGGGATGCCGAATGGGCGGCCGTCGATGCCTGGCTGCCGACCGTGACCGACGGCTTCGTCGGATACGCGCACGAAGGTGTGCCCGTGTGGCAGATGCTCGTGCACGTCGTGAATCACGGAACGCAGCACCGAGCGGAGGCGGCGGCGCTGCTCACCGCCGAGGGCCGTTCACCCGGCGAGCTCGACCTGATCGACTACGCCGAGGGACAGGCCGGAGCCGGTATCTCCTAGAGGTATCGTGCGTCGATGGCTCAACCGTTCGACCGCGAGACCATCGCGAGGGTCTTCGACGAGTACGCCGACGCGGAGTGGTCTCGCCACGAGACGAGCCCGTTCGCTCGCGTGAGCTTCCACGTCCACCGCCACTACCTCCGTCGGTTCGTGCGGCCCGGTGATCGGGTGCTGGAGGTCGGTGCGGGACCCGGGCGCTTCACGATCGAGCTCGTGCGGCTGGGCGCACGTGTCACCGTGGTGGACATCTCGCCCGAGCAGCTCCGGTTGAACGAGGAGCACCTCGCGGAGGCGGGTCTCGAGGGAGCGGTCGAGGAGCGCATCCTCGCAGACGTGCTCGACCTGTCAGGGCTCGAGGACCGGGCCTTCGAGGCAACCGTGTGCTACGGCGGTCCGCTGAGCTGGGTGCTCGACGGGGCGGATCGCGCCCTCGACGAGCTGCTCCGCGTGACGAGGGCGGGAGGGCACGTGCTGCTCGGCGTCATGTCGAAGCTCGGCACACTGCAAGCGTTCCTGGCCACGGCCGCAGAGGAGATCGAGCAGTACGGACTGCAGGAGATGCAGGACATCGTCGAGACCGGCTACCTGCCAGACAACCACTCGACCCTCGGGCCGCTGCACCTCTACACGTGGACGGAGCTGCGTGGGTTGCTCGAGCGCCATCCATGCGACCTCGTCGTCGCGTCCGCCGCGAACTTCCTCTCGATCGGGAACGACGAGACCTGCGAGCGCTGGATCAGGGACGCCCCCGCGATGTGGGAGCGGTTCCTCGCGTGGGAGGTCGCCTCGTGCGCCGAGCCCGGGGCGATCGATGGCGGCACGCACATCATCGCCGTGGTCGAGGCTCGCTGAGCGACTCGCCGCTCGGCCTCGTCCCCGGCCACTTCAATCGATCGCGAGAACGATCCACGCCGTTACCGTGCCCGCGACCATGACCACGAACGTGACCCAGCCGAGGACGCTGATCCACGTCTTCAAGCCAACGCGTGAGATCCGATAGTCGCTCGGTGGACCGCCGTGCATGGCGACCAGGACATCGATGTCATCGGCGGCGTCTCTCGCAGATCCGAAGAGGCCGACCCGGGTCCAGTCGCCGCTCGCATCCCGGCGCTCGACCGCGTACCTCGACAGACGGTCGCGGAGCGAGCGGTCCAGGTCGAGGGAGTTCGGGTCGAGCCGTCCGGGCATCCCTCCCAGGCCCATACCGGAAGAGTAGGAGCCGAGGGACATCGGGACAAGGCCTTGCCCCCGCCGATGGATCGCTCTCGGGTCGGTCTCGTGACCACAAGGCCCGATGGACGGCGAACCGACGGGGCCCCCCATCCGTAGACCAAACCAGGCGAACCGTACGGGGGAAGACCGATGCGCCGATACCTGGTCGTCGCGAACCAGACCCTCGCCGCGGGGCAGCTCGAGCGCAAGGTGCGGGAGTGCCTGGCCGCCGGGCCGTGCGCCTTCCACATCGTCGTGCCGGCGACCCCGCCGAGGGAGCACCTGACCTGGGTCGAGGGGGACGCGCGCGCGATCGCGCGGGAGCGGCTCGACCGGGCGCTGGGATGGTTCAGGGCGCTCGGGGCCGATGTCGACGGGATGGTGGGGGACGCGCGCCCGCTGCTCGCGATCGGAGACGCGCTCCGCGAGGAACCGTTCGACGAGATCATCCTCTCGACCCTTCCCGCGGGGGCCTCACGTTGGCTGAGGATGGATCTCCCGAGCAGGGTCGAGGCTGCCTTCGGGCTGCCCGTCTCGCACGTCGTCTCGCGTCCCGAGCGCACCGGGCCTCGGAGCTGACCTCGCCCAGACGCTCCACGGCAGGAACCGCGGGCACCAGGCCGTAGGCTGGAACACGCCGACCGGCCCGAGCGTCAACCGGCCGAGGGAAGGAGGCCCGCATGACACCCCTCACCGTCCACCGCGTCGCCGGGTCGCTGCTCGTCCTCGCGACGCTCGCCCTCCCCTCCTGCGGCTCCGACGCCGAGACGGGTGGGGACCCCCGCACCTTCGACCTCGTCGCCGACGACGCGGGTGGGACGCTCTCGGTCCGGCCGGACGACCGGATCGTCATCACGCTCGAGTCGAACGCCACGACCGGGTTCGCCTGGGAGCTCACCTCCGAGCCCGCGAGCGAGGTCCTCGAGCTCGTCGGCTCCGAGTACGTCGAGCCCGAGACCGATCTGGTCGGCGCCGGCGGCGAGGAGGTCTGGCGCTTCCGCGCCATGGCCGAGGGCACGACGAGCCTCGCGCTTACGTACATGCGGAGCTTCTCGGGCGAGACGGCCGGCGACCCCTTCGAACTGACGGTCGTCGTGCAGCCCGCCGGCTGAGCCACCGGCATCCCGCGATCCCGTGTGGGACCATGTCCGCCGCCATGGACCGACCCGCCCGCGCGCGCCGTCTGCGCAGCCTGCCCGTGCTCCGCAACTTCCTGGAGCAGGCGCCCGAGATGCGCCCGCTCTCGCTGCGCTTCGTCGAGGACCGTATGGAGCGGCGCTACCAGGAGGCGCACGTCCGCGACGTCCTGCCGTACATCCGGTTCGCGCACGTGCTCGGGATGATCGCGTGGGCGCTGTTCGGACCGCTCGCCCAGCGCGTGCTCGAGGGCGACGACGCGGTGATGGATGCGGTGCTCCGCTACGGGATCGGGATCCCCGTGATCGCGATCGGACTCGCGCTCACGTACACGCGGTGGTACCCGGACCACTGGCAGATGGCGATGGCCGTCCTGCTCTTCGCGAGCGGGGCGGCGTGGTCGCTCCACCACATCCTCGTGCCGTCGGCGCCGGCGTTCTGGAGCTGGGCAGGGATCCTCGTGGTGCTCGCGTTCACGTACATGCTGAGCCGCGAGCCCTTCGTCTACGCCACCGTCGTCGGGGCCGCGACGATCGTCACGCACACCGTCGTCATGGTGTTCCTCGCGGACGACAGGCCGCAGGACGTGTTGTACGCGCAGTTCTTCTTCCTGGTGTTCGCGGTCGTCGGGATGTCGGCCGCGTACGGGCTGGAGCGCTACGGCCGCCTCCTGTTCCTGCGCGAGCGCCAGCTGGACACCGAGCGTCGGCGCTCGGACGCGTTGCTGCGCAACACGATGCCGCGGGCGATCGTCGAACGGCTGAAGGCGCGCGACGGCTCCCCGAAGGCCGGATCCATCGCCGACGCGCTCCCCGACGTCACGGTCCTGTTCGCCGACCTGGTCGGCTTCACCGAGCGCGCCGGCCGGATCCCGCCGAACGAGCTCGTCGTCGTGCTCGACGACGTGTTCACGGCGTTCGACGGCATGGCCGACCGCCTGGGCCTTGAGAAGATCAAGACCGTCGGCGACGCGTACATGGCGGTCGCCGGCGCGCCCGAGCCCCGGCTGGACCACGCGGAGGCTGCGGCCGAGATGGCGCTCGGGATCGTCCGGCACATGGACGGGCTGCGCTGGCCGACCGGCGAGCCGATGCAGGTCCGCGTGGGCGTGGCGTCCGGCGCGGTCGTGGCCGGGGTGATCGGGCGCCGCAAGTTCGCGTACGACCTGTGGGGCGACACGGTGAACCTGGCGAGCCGTCTGGAGTCGAGCGGCGAGCCCGGCGGCGTCCTGGTCGCCGAGTCGACGGCCGTCCTCCTCGACTACGCGTACGATCTGTCCGAGCCGTGCGTCCTGGAGGTCAAGGGCAAGGGCCCGACGCGGGCGCGGTACCTCCTCGGGCGGTCTCGCTAGGCTCTGCGCGATGCGACGATGCCCCGTCTGCGGTGAGTCGAACCCCACCCGAGCCCGGTACTGCCTGAACTGCGGGTCGCCGCTCGGCGCCGTCGCCCCCAGCGGGCCCGAAGAACGCCGCCTGGTCACCGTGCTGTTCTGCGACCTCGTCGGGTTCACGGCGCGCTCGGACCGGGCGGATCCGGAGGAGGTGAAGGGAACGCTCCGGCCGTTCCACGCTCGGGTCCAGCGCGAGATCGAGCGCCATGGGGGCTGGGTGGCCGAGTTCCTCGGCGACGGTGTGCTCGCGATCTTCGGGGCGCCGGTCGCGCACGAGGACGACTCGGAGCGCGCGATCCGCGCCGCCCTGCGGATCCAGGAGGCGATCGACGCGCTGAACCGCGAGCACCCGGAGCTCGCGCTCACCGCGCGGATCGGGATCGAGACCGGCGAGGCCGTCGTCTCGTTCGGCCAGGGCCCGCAGATCGGCGGCAACGTGACCGGCGACGTGACGAACACGGCCTCGCGGCTCCAGGGGGTCGCGCCGCCCGGGGGCATCGTCGTCGGCGAGGCCACGTACGGGGCGACCGCCTCGCTGTTCCGGTTCCGGCAGCTCGACCCGGTGACGGTGAAGGGCAAGGCGGAGCCGCTCCGCGTGTGGGAGCCGCTCGCGCCGGCGAGCCGTCTGCCCGAGGACGCGCGCCGGCGGTTCGCCACGCCCCTCGTCGGGCGCCGCGAGGAGCTCGCCGCGCTCGAGGGCCTCCTGCTGCGGACGGTGCGCGACCACACGCCCGGCTTCGCCGTCGTAACGGGCGAGGCGGGCGTCGGGAAGACCCGGCTGCTGAACGAGCTCGCGGGGCTCGCGGACGGCCTGCCCGAGCTCCTGCGGTGGCGCCAGGGACGACCCCTCCCCTACGGCGAGGGGGTCGCGTTCTCGGCGCTCGCCGAGGTCGTGAAGTCCGAGGCGGGGATCCTCGAGTCCGACGCGGCGGACGTGGCCCGGGCGAAGCTCGCCGCTTCCCTCGAGCGCACCGGCGCGGACCCCGCCGAGCGCGCCACCATCGAGGCGGCCCTCGAGCCGCTGCTCGGTCTCCCGCGCGAGGAGCCGGCCGAGACCCCGGACGAGCGATGGGGCGGCTGGGGCCCGCCCGAGGGCGACCGCGTCGAAACCTTCTTCCGTTGGAACCGCTACCTCGAGCTCCTCGCGTCCGATCGCTCGCTCGTGCTGGTGTTCGAGGACCTGCATCAGGCGTCCGGCCCGTTCCTCGCGTTCGTCGACCACCTCCTGGACTGGAGCTCGGGGCTGCCGATGCTCGTGATCGTGGCCGGGAGGCCCGAGCTCCTCGAGCTGCGCCCGGAATGGGTCCGGTGGAGCGCGGCCACGCACGTCGAGGTTCCGCCGCTGCCCCGGCGACAGAGCCGCCAGCTCGTCGCGCTCCTGCTCGAGGACTCGGAGCTCCCGACCGGCACGGTCGACCGGGTCGTCGAGCGCGCGGAGGGCATCCCGCTGTACGCGGAGGAGTTCGCGCGTCTGGTGCGCGAACGCGCCGAGACGCCGGGCGCCGACCTCGCCGAGACCGTCGTGCCGCCCACGCTCCGAACGCTGATCGCCGCCCGTCTGGACGGCCTCCCGCCGGACGACCGCTCCCTGCTGCAGGACGCCGCCGTGGTCGGCCGGACGTTCTGGACCGGCGCGGTGGCCGCGATCCAGGACGTGGAGCCGGGCCGGCTGGACCCGCTGCTCGAGGATCTGGCCGACCGGGAGCTGGTCCAGCGCGTCCGCCCGTCCACCGTGCACGGCGAGGACGAGTTCGCGTTCTCGCACGCGCTCGTGCGCGACGTCGCCTACGCGCAGCTCCCGCGCCACGTCCGCATCGCGCGGCACCGGGCGGTCGGCGAGTGGATCGAGCGCCTCGCCGGAGACCGCGTGGCGGACCGCGCCGAGGCGCTCGCGCAGCACTTCGGCGAGGCGCTCTCGCTCGCCCGAGCCACCGGCGACGGACGCACGGCCGAGGAGCTCCTCGAGCCCGCGCTCCGGTACGTCCGCCTCGCCGCCGAGCGCGCGATGGGGTTCGACGCCGCCCGCGGCCTCCGTCTGTACACGAAGGCCCTGTCCTTCCTGCCCGAGGGACACGAGGACCGCGCCCGCACGCTCCGCGATGCCGGCGCGACCGCTGCCGCGCTCGGGCGGTTCGACGAGGCGGAGCGGTACTTCCGCGGCGCGCTCGCCGAGTACCAGGAGCGCGACGACCAGGTCGGGCGCGCCGACGTGCTGGTGGCGTTCTCGCGCCTGTCGCTCGAGCGGGGCGACATGGAGTCCGTCGGCCCGCTCCTGGACGTCGCCCTCGGCCTGCTCGAGGAGCGCGAGCCGGGGCCGCCGCTCGCGCGGGGTACCTCCTCCTCACCGGGGACCTGGGCGGCGGCCTGCGACGCGCCCGCCAGGGCCTGGCCCTCGCGCGCCAGCTCGAGATGGGGCGTGAGGAGGTGCTCTCGCTGAACTACGTCGGCGCGGCGCAGGGCCTCCTGGGCGACCGGGAGGGTCTGGGGGTGTTGCGGGAGGCCGTCCGCCGCGGGCGCGAGCTCGGCCTCGGCCCCGAGACGGCCATCGCGATGAACAACCTCGCCGAGAACCTGCGATACACGGCCGGACCGGCCGCCTCGCTCGAGGTGTGGGAGGAGATGAACGGGTTCGCGCGCGAGCGCGGGCTCTCGACCTCGATGTCGTGGGCACAGGCGGGACGGGCCGGCGCGCTGTTCGACCTGGGTCGCTGGGACGAGGTCCTCGAGATCGAGCCCGACGCGGAGGCCTGGGACCGGGCCCACGGCGTCACCCAGTTCGGGACGACCGTCCGGCTCATGAGCAGCTGGATCGCGATCCGGCGCGGCGACCTGGACGGCGCCGCCGCCCGCACGCACGACCTGATCGCCCGCGTCGAGCGGCTCGGCTACGCGGAGTACGAGGCCCCCGCGTACGCCATGCTCGCCGAGCTGGCCCTGGAGCGCGAGCAGCCGGAGGAAGCGGCGGCGATGCTGGAGGGCTTCACGCGCACCTCGGAGCCCGACCGCCTGTACCGCACGTCGCTGATGCCGGTGGTCGCTCGCCTCCTGGTTCGGATGGGCGAGATCGAGACCGTCCGACGGCATCTCTCGGACCCGCCCCCCTTCGTGAGCGAGCGGGAACGGTTGTCGTTGGAGTCGGCTCGGGCCCTGCTCGCCGAGGCCGAGGGCGACCTCGCGGCCGCGGCGGAGATCTACCGGGACGCGGCCCGCGACTGGCGCCGGTACGGCATGCCCATCGAGCTCGGCCAGCTGCTGCTCGGGCTCGCGCGGTGCGAGCGCGGGCTCGGGCGGCCGGAGGAGGCGGTCGCCGCCGCCCGCGCGGCCCTCGAGACGCTCGAGGGGCTGGGCGCGAAGCCCCTGATGGCGCAGGCCAGCTCGCTGCTCGACGAGATCGGTCGCTGAGGGCCCCTCAACCCGGCTTCGTCACGTCCGCGACGGTCGCCGCGGTCGCGCTCACCAGGTCGCCGCTCGCCATGTGCAGGTTCACGCCCCGGGCGCCGCCGCCGATCGCGACGCGCTCGACCGCGAGCACGCTCTCGTCGGCGATCACCGGCCACGGCGTCGTCGACCCGAACGGCGTGATCGCCCCGCGCTCGTAGCCCGTGACGGCCCTGGCCTCCTCCGCGTCGGGGAGCGAGAGGCGGTTCACTCCCAGGTGCGCCCGCAGCTTCGGCCAGTCGATCTGCCTGCCGCCGGGCACCAGGACGAACACGTAGTCGTCGGCGCCCCGCCGGATCACGATCGTGCGCAGGAGCTGCTCGAGCGCGACCCCCTGCAGCCGGGCGCTCTCCTCGGCGTTGTTCGGGCGCGCGGTCCGCACGACGTCGAACGCGAGGCCACGGTCCGCGAGCGCGCGGGTCGCCGGGGTGTCGGGATCCATGGCCGCCAAGGGTAGCCGTCAGGGCTCGGGGAGCGCGAGGAGCCACTCGGCGAGCGGCGCGAAGTCGGTCCGCAGGAGGAACTGGTGGCCGCCCTCTTCGAGCGTCCGACGCTCGGCGTGCGGCAGGAGCGCCGACCATCGAGCCTGGTCGTCGAACGGCACGGTCCGGTCGTCGCGCGCGTTCACGAGGAGGGCCGGCGTGGTCGCCGGGACCCCGCGCACCGACTGGAGCGCCACCGGCGCCGCCGGGTCCCAGAGGGCGGAGTCCATCGTCCGGATCCGGCTGTGGAGACGCTGGCGCCCGAAGTCGGCCACCACGCCCGCCGGGTACCCGCGCGCGACGCCGACC
>DAIUEM010000021.1:0-14507 GCA_036845105.1 Actinomycetota bacterium
CCTTCAGCAGGGCGTTCACGTCGGCCGTCGTGGTCCCCGACCCGCGAGCGATCCGCAGGCGCCGGGACCCACCGATGATAGCGGGGTTCTGCCGCTCCTCCCTGGTCATCGACGACATGATGGCCTCGGCCCGCGCCATCTGGCCCTCGTCGACCTGGAGGTCCTTCAGCGCGTTCTTGCCGCCGGGGACGCTCGGCAGCATCGCCAGGAGGTCCTGGAGCGGGCCGAGCTTCTTCATCTCGCGCATCTGGACCAGGAAGTCCTCGAGCGTGAACCGGGCCTCGAGCAGGCGCTTCGCGCTGTCGGCCGCCTGCTCCGCATCCATCGTCTCCTGCGCCTTGTCGATGAGCGTGAGCACGTCGCCCATGCCGAGGATCCGCGATGCCATCCGGTCCGGGTAGAACGGCTCGAGGTCCTCCGGCCGCTCCCCCGTGCCGACGTAGAACACCGGCCGTCCGGTCACCGACGTGATCGACAGGGCGGCGCCTCCGCGCGCGTCGCCGTCGAGCTTCGTGAGCACGAACCCGGTCGTGTCGACCTCGCGCATGAAGGCCTTCGCCTGCACCACGGCGTCCTGGCCGGTCATCGCGTCGCACGCCATGAGGACGTGGTGCGGCGTGATCGTGTCCTTGACCCGCCGCGCCTCCCGCATCATCTCCTCGTCCACGTGCAGGCGCCCGGCGGTGTCGACGATGACGACATCGAACCCCTCGCGGTCGGCGTGCTTCATCGCGTTCTTCGCGACCCTCACCGCGTCCTTGCCGTCCGAGACGACCGGCACGCCGATCTCGCGGCCCAGCGTCATCAGCTGCTCGACGGCCGCGGGCCGCCACAGATCGGCGGCCACGAGGAGCGGGCGCTTGCCCTTCGACTTCAGCTGCGCCGCGAGCTTCGCGCAGGCGGTCGTCTTGCCCGAGCCCTGCACGCCGGCCATCATCACGACCGCGGGCTTCGCGCTGGGGAGCTGGAACGGCGCCTGCGTGCCCCCCATCGTCTCCTGGAGCTCGTCGCGCACGACCTTGATCACCTGCTGGGCCGGCGTGAGGCTCTTCATGACCTCCTCGGACAGGGCGCGCGTGCGGACGCGCTCCAGCAGGTCGTCGGCGACCTCGACGGCGACGTCGGCCTCGAGCAGCGCGGTGCGCATCTCGGTCAGGGCGCCCTCGACCTGCTTGGGGTGGAGCTTCCCCCGCGAGCGGAGCTTCTTGAAGATGCCGTCCAGACGGCCCGTCAGCGTGTCGAACATCGGATGGCTAGGTTCTCACGTCGTCGAGCTAGGCGCCCCGCCCGGGTCCAGGACGCGCTCGACCGTCCGCAGCAGGGCGGTGGGCGAGAACGGCTTCGTGAAGTACTCGTCCGCCCCGAGCGACAGCACGTAGTCGCGTCCCTCCTCGCCGGTCGCGGTGACGATGATCACGCGCACCTGCGCCGTGCCGGGCTCGGCCTTCAGCTCGCGGAGGACGTCGGCGCCGCTCGCGCCGGGGATGTTGAGGTCCAGGAACATGAGGTCGGGAGGCTGCTCGCGGGCCATCCGCAGAGCGCTCGGGCCGTCGGCGGCCTCGCGGATCACGAACCCCTCGTGCTCGAGCACCAGACGCATGGCCTCGCGCATCGTGGGGTGGTCCTCGACGATGAGGATGTCCGCCTTGGCCATGGTCACCCCGCGATGAGCCGATCGGCGAACGCACGGGCGTCGAAGGGACGCAGGTCGTCCACGCCCTCGCCGGTCCCGACCAGCTTCACCGGGACGCCGAGCAGCTCGCGGACCGCCAGGACCACGCCCCCCTTGGCGGTCCCGTCCAGCTTCGTGAGCGCCACCCCGGTCACCTCCACGGCGTCCGTGAACGCGCGAGCCTGTGCGATCCCATTCTGACCGGTCGTGGCGTCGAGGACGAGCAGGGTCTCGTCCGGCGGGCGCCCCGAGGCCTTCTCGATCACGCGGCGGACCTTCTGGAGCTCGTCCATCAGCGGCACCTTCGTGTGCAGTCGGCCGGCCGTGTCGACGATGAGGACGTCCATGCCCCGTGCTTCGGCGGCCCTCACCGCGTCGAAGGCCACGGCCCCGGGGTCGGCTCCGCGCTCCTGGCTGACGAGCTGCGCGCCCGACCGCTGGGCCCACACGTCGAGCTGCTCCGAGGCGGCCGCCCTGAACGTGTCGCTGCCCGCGAGGCTCACCTTCCTGCCCTGCCCACCGAGCCACGCGGCGAGCTTGCCGATCGTCGTCGTCTTGCCCGAGCCGTTCACGCCGACCACGAGGACGACACCGAGTCGGTCCGGGGCGAGATGGAGCGCGGTGTCGTCGCCCGAGAGCACGTCGACGACCTCGCCCACCAGCATCTCGGCCGGGTCGTCGCCGGGCGCGTATCGCCGACGCAGGTCCCCGACGATCCGGGCGGCGGTCGCGGGCCCCACGTCGGCCTTCACGAGAAGCTCCTGGAGCGCGGCCCACTCGGCGTCCCCGGCCGGCCCGCCGGCGAAGAGCGCGCGGACCCGGGCGCCGAGACCGTCCCCCCTCGCCGCCGCGGTCGGCGACGGCGCCGGTGCGGTCGCCTCGCCCCGCGCGCGGGCGCGCGAGGCTCGCACGAGCAGGAACGCGAGCACGGCGACGACGACCGCGGTCCCGAGGAGGATCCAGATCAGCACGACGCTCTCAGGCTAATGGACGGCGTCCGGCTCCGGCACGGCGACCGGCTCCGGCACGGCGACCGGCTCCGGCAGCCGCTCCACGCCGACCTCGGCGCGCGCGCCCGGCTCGTCGATCCGCTGCGCGACGACCCTCGACGTGCCGTCCTTGCTCATCGAGACGCCGTACATCATCCCGGCGACCTCCATCGTCCGCTTCTGGTGCGTGACGATGAGGACCTGGGAGTCGCCCGCGAACCCCTCGAGCAGCTTCAGGAACCGGTGCAGGTTCACGTCGTCGAGCGCGGGCTCGACCTCGTCCATCAGGTAGAACGGGCTCGGCCGAGCGCGGAAGATCGCGAACAGGAACGCCATCGCGGTGAGCGCCCGCTCACCGCCCGAGAGCAGGCTGATCCGCTTCACGCGCTTGCGGCCCGGCCGGGCCTCGATCTCGATGCCGGTGTTGAGCAGGTCGCCGGGCTCGGTGGCGACGAGGCGACCCTCGCCGCCGGGGAACAGGTCCTTGAACAGCCGCTCGAACTCGGCCGCGACGTCCCGGTAGGCCGACTCGAACGTCGTCGTGATCTCGTCCTCGATCCGGCCGATCACCTCGAGGAGGTCGCGCTTGGCACGCCGGACGTCGTCGAGCTCGCGCGCGAGGAAGTCGTGACGCTCCTGAAGCGCCTCGAACTCGCCCCCCGCGAGCAGGTTCACGCGCCCGAGCAGCCCGAGCCGCCGCTGCACCAGCTCGGCGCGCTTCTCGAGCGACTCGACCGAGTCCTCGTCCGCCAGCTCGGCGAGCGCCTCCTGCGGATCCCGCTGGTGGCCCTCGCGCAGCAGCCGCTCGGCGTCGCGGATCCGGCGTTCGAGATCGCCGCGGACCCGGTCCTCGTCCTCGTAGGCCTCGCGCAGGCGATCGAGCTCGGTCGAGGCCTCGCGCCAGGCGCGGTTGACCCGCGCCTCGTCCTCGGTGGCGGCGCGTTCGGAGGCGGCCGCCGCGTTGCGCATCACCGTGGCCTCCTCGAGCGCGGCCTCGGCCTCGGCGAGCGCCCGTTCCGCCGCGGCGCGGACCGACCCGGCCCCGTCGACCGCCGCCTGCAGCGCTGCGGGGTCCTGCGCCGCAAGGGTCTCGCGCTCGGCGCGCACGGCCGACAGGCGGGACTCGAGCGCTGCGCGGTCGCGTCGGAGCGTCTCGACCGCGACGCGTGCCTGGATCGGCGGCTCGGCCAGGCGGGGCAGCTCGGGGAGCTCGTGCGTGACGGGCTCGACCTGCGCGAGGCGCTCGCGCCACGCCGCCGCTGCATCGTCCATGCCGCCGAGCCGCTGAGCGAGGATCTCTTCCTCCTTGCCGAGGGACGCGAGCTCCGTCTCCAGGCGTGAGAGCCGCTCGGCCGCCTTCGTGATGTCGGCGTCGGCGCCCTCGATGCGCTCGGCGAGGTCCGTCAGCTCCCGCTGGATCTCGTCCAGACGGCCCTGCTTCGGACGCAGCGTCGCGCGGGCCTGCGCGAGGTCGTGGTCGACGACCGCGAGCTCCCGACGGATCTCGGCCGAGCGCGAGTCGCCGCGGCGGGTCGTGCGGATCACCGCGGGCCCGACGAGCACCCCATCGGGCGTCACGAACGCCGCCTTCGGGTGCCGCGCGTGCTTGTCGGCCGCCTCCTGGACGGTCTCCGCGAGGTAGATGTCCTTGAGGACGGTGCAGACGAGCCCGCGGACCGAGGGGTCGGCGCCCACGATCGACAGCAGCGTGCGCTCGCCATGGATCACGAACGATGCCGGCCCGCCGCCCGCGATCGCGAGGATCGCGCCATCGCCCTGCGGCGCGTCGGCCACCGCATCGGCACCGTTCGCGTACACCACCGCGTCGGCGAGCGGGCCGAGCCCTGCCGCAAGGGCGGCCTGCCACCCGTCCTCGACGCGCACCAGCTCGCCGAGCAGTCCGAGCGCTCGGCCGCGGTGCCCGTCGAGGAACCTCGACCCCGGGGTCGCCTCGATGTCGTCCAGACGGGCCCTCAGCACGTCGCGCCGGTGCTCATGACGCCGCACGGCCTCCTCGAGCTCGCCGACCCGGCCCGCCAGGCCGTGACGCTCGCGCTCCAGTCCGGCCCGGCGCTCGGACAGCGGCGCGGTCTCTGCGTCGAGCCGCTCGATCTCGCGGGCGAGGCGGTCGCGCTCGGCGTCGGCCGCCTCGCGCTTGCGGCGCACCTCGCCGAGCCGCTCGTCAAGACGCCCACGGTCGCGATCGTGGCTCGCGAGCGAGCGGCGGAGGGTCTCCATCTCGGCACGGTGGGCGGCGGCCTCCTCGGAGATCCGCCGACGCTCCTCATCGACCTCGCGCCGATGCTCCTGCTCCTGCCGGAAGGCCATCTCGGCCTCCTCGAGCTCGCTCTCGCGCTGGGTGAGCTCGGCGGCGACCTCGGCGAGCCGAGCCTGGATCCGCCCGGCGTCGTCCTCGAGGGCCTGGAGCCGGACGCCGCGGGTAGCCTCGACCGCGAGCGCCTGACGGGCGAGGGACTCGGCCTCGACCGCGTGCCGGAGCGAGACCTCGGCCTCGGACTTCGTCGCCTGGGCCTGCCGGAGGGCGCCCTCGGTCTCCTGGAGCGCCCACACGGCGCGCGCGCGCTCGTCGGCCGCCTCCCGGACCCGGTCGTCCAGCGCGTCGAGGCGCTCGCGGGCCTCCTTGCGGCGGGCGAGCCCCTCCTCCCAGCCGCCGGTGCGCCGGTCGCGCTCGGTGAGCAGGCTGCGCAGGCGCGCGGCGGCCAGGCGGACGCTGACCGCGTCGGCCTCGGCCGAGAGCTGTTCGTGGCGCCTGGCCATCTCCGCCTGCTGCTTCAGCGGCTTCAGCTGCCGCTTCAGCTCCGCGAGCACGTCCTGCAGGCGCAGGAGATCCTGGTCCAGACCGGCGAGCTTGCGCTCGGCGCGCTCCTTGCGCTTCCTGTGCTTGGCGATGCCGGCCGCCTCCTCGACGTACTGGCGGCGGTCCTCGGGGCGGTTCGACAGGATCGTGTCGAGCTCGCCCTGCGAGACGATCGTGTGGAGCGCGCGACCGATGCCGCTCTCGGCGAGGAGCTCCTGGACGTCGAGCAGACGCACGACCTGGCCGCCGATCCGGTACTCGGACTCGCCCGAGCGGAAGATCGTGCGGCTGATCTCGATCTCGGACAACGGCACGGGGATCAGCCCGGCCGAATTGTCGATCACCAGCTTGACCTCCGCCATGCCGAGCTGCGGACGAGCCGGGCTCCCCGCGAAGATCACGTCCGCCATCTGGCCGCCGCGCAGGGCGCGGGGTCCCTGTTCGCCGAGTACCCAACTGATGGCGTCGACGAGGTTGGACTTGCCGCTTCCGTTGGGACCGACGATGACGCTCACACCAGGAGCGAACTCGAGGACGGTCTTGTCCGCGAAGCTCTTGAAGCCTCGGATCTGCAGCGAGCGAAGGAACATTCCGCGCGATGCTAGCAGTGCCCAGGCACGGATCCGGGGATTTCGACGCAGGAATCGCGTCAGCCCGTGACGGCGAACCCGCGGTCCCCCGTGGGGACCTCGGGGGTCACCTCGACAGCGTCCACGCGGGCGTGCTCGGGACCGAGCCGGCACCACTCGACCATCCGGTCGACGTCGACGTCTGCGCCCTCGAACGCCGCCTCGACGCGGCCGTCCGGCAGGTTCCGCACGTGACCGCCAAGCCCGAGGCTCCGCGCCTCGCGCGCGCACGACGCGCGGAAGAACACGCCCTGGACCCGACCGGTGACCACGACCCGCACCCGCTTCACGAGCCGATCGTACGCGCCGCTCCGCGCCGTCCATCTCTCCCGTCCGCCCGCCGGAGTCGGCGGTACCATCGCGGACGTGACCGGGTACGGACCCTCCACCGCCCTCCTCGTCGTGGACCTGCAGAACGACTTCGCGGATCCGCGCGGAAGCCTGTACGTCCGGGGCGGGGAGGACGTCGTTCCCTTCGCGAACGAGCAGATCGCGGCGGCGGTCGAGGCCGGCTCGCCCGTCCTGTACACGCAGGACTGGCACCCGGCGTCGACGCCGCACTTCCGCAAGGACGGCGGGACCTGGCCGGTGCACTGCGTGCAGCGGACGTGGGGCGCGGCCTTCCACCCCGACCTGCGGGTCGAGGGCCCGGCCGAGCGCAAGGGCGCGGACGGCCGCGACGGCTACTCGGGCTTCAGCGTCCGCGACCCGCTGAGCGGCGACGTCTCGGCGACCGAGCTCGAGCGCAGGCTCCGCGAGCGTGACGTGACCCACATCGTGATCGCGGGCCTCGCGACCGACTACTGCGTCGTCGAGAGCACGCTCGACGCGATGCGGCTCGGCTTCGAGGTCACGGTCCTCACCCAGGGCATCCGCGCCGTGGACCTGCAACCCGGCGACGGCGAGCGGGCGATCGAGCGGATGCGCGAGGCCGGCGCCGAGATCGTCTGACGCACGCGAGCGGCTCAGGACTGGCACTGCGGGCAGAAGTACGCGTTCCGCCCCGAGATCTTCACGGCCTCGATCGGCGTGCGGCACCGGCGACACGGCTGGCCGGCGCGCCCGTAGACCTTCAGCTCGTTCTGGAACTCGCCCGGCTTGCCGAACAGGTCCACGTACGCCTCGTCGTCCAGCGTCGTGCCGCGGAACCGGATCGCGTCCTGCAGGATCTCCTGCAGCGCGCGGTAGAGCCTGCGGACCTCCTGCGAGGACAGGGAGTCCGACATGCGGTCGTGCCGCAGCCCCGCGGCGAACAGCACCTCGTCCGAGTAGATGTTCCCGAGACCGCTCATGAACTTCTGGTCCATGAGTAGGACCTTCATCTTCGAGGCGCGCTCGGCCAGGGCGGCGCCGAACGCCTGCCACGTGAAGACGTGGTCCAGCGGGTCGATCGCGATGTGCTGGAGCTCCTTGACCTTGCCGAGCTCGTCTGGCGTCGCGACGAACATCTCGCCGAACGTTCGAGGGTCGACGTAACGCAGGTCACCGCCCTGTTGGAAGTCGATGACCACGTGCGTGTGCGGCTGGAGCGCCTGACGCTTGTTCCCGCGGACGAACTGGCCGCTCATGCCGAAGTGCACGACCAGCACGTCGCCGTTGTCCAGATGCACCAGGATGTACTTGCCGCGACGCTCGACCTTCGCCAGCTTGCGGCCCACGAGCCGGTCGGTGAACTCCTTGCGCTTGCCGTGACGCCGGATCACCCGCATCGCGTTCTTCGAGGGGCGGACCTCTGCCTTCGCGACCTTGCGCCCGACGACGTCCTTCTCGAGGTCCCTGCGCATCACCTCGACTTCCGGCAGCTCCACTCGGTCCCCCCGTCAGGCCTCGGCCTCGGCCGCGGTGCGCTCGGTCAGGCGGCGGTAGGCCTCGTGCGCGGCCTGTTGCTCGGCCTCCTTCTTCGAGCGACCGGTCCCGGTCCCCCACGGCTCCCCCGCCAGGTACACGGTGGCCGTGAACTCCTTCTCGTGGTCCGGCCCGCGCTCGGCGATCCGGTACTCGGGCAGCGCGTGCAGGTCCGAGGACGCCATCTCCTGCAGGATCGTCTTGTAGTCCCGGCCGCCCTCCCCGCGCGCGTACGCGATCATCCGCGGCCGGAACAGACGCTCGATCAGCTTGCGTGCGGTGTCGAGCCCTCGATCCAGGTACACGGCGCCGAGCGTCGCCTCGAAGGCGTCGGCGAGGATGCTCGCCTTGTCTCGTCCGCCGCTCATCTCCTCGCCCTTGCCGAGGAGCACGAACGCGCCGAGACCCAGATCGCGCGCGACGTCCGCGAGCGCCGTCATGTTGACCATCGCCGCGCGCAGCTTCGCGAGCTCGCCCTCCGGCAGGGTGGGGAACGTGCGGAAGGCCATGTCCGTGACGACCAGGCCGAGGACGGCGTCCCCGAGGAACTCGAGACGCTCGTTGTTCACCTCGATCTCGTTCTCGAATGCGTACGAGCGGTGCGTGAGCGCGGCCTCGCGGAGCGCGGCGTCCCGGAACCGCACCCCGAGGGCGCGATCCAGGGCCTTCGACCCATCGCCACCCGGTCGCGGCGTCACGCGGCTACTCGACCTCGACGGCCTGCCGGCCGGCGTAGTAGCCGCAGTTCGGGCACACGCGGTGCGGCAGCTTCGGCTGGTGGCACTGCGGGCACTCCGAGTACGTCGGCGCCGTCGCCTTCCAGTTCGCCTTGCGCTTCGCGCTCCGGGTACGGGTCTGCCTTCTCTTGGGGACCGGCATCGTGGTTCCTTTCGATCGTCGGAGGTCAGGGTTCCTCGGTGAACCCCTCGAGGCCGGCCCACCGCGGGTCGACCGGCTCGCCGCACGTGCACTCGCCGAGGTTGCGGTCGCCGCCGCACCGCTCGCACAGGCCCAGGCAGTCGGGCTTGCAGAGCGGCGAGAACGGCATGCCGAGGACGACGGCGTCGCGCACCATCGGCTCGGGGTCCAGACGCAGGTCGGGCTCGAGGGCGTAATCGTCGTCCGGCCCCGGCTCTCGAACGAACAGCTCCTGCATGGACACGTCGAAGTCCTGCTCGAAGTCCTTCAGGCATCGCGCGCACCGGAAGGCCATGACTCCGCCGACCGAGCCGGTCACGTAGATGCCCTCGATGACGCTCTCGAGGGTGAGGTCGCCCTCGATCGGCGCGTCCTGCGGCACCTCGACGAGCTCCGTGGACAGGCCCTGCACGGGCTCCTCCACGCGCACCGTCTTCGAGGACCCGGGATGCTCGAGCAGGTCGCGGACGTCGATCGCGCGCATCACTCCTCCTCGCCCTCCGGGAACGCGACCTCCGGCCCGATCTCGACGTTCGTGGCCGGCGTGACGCCGCGGAGCTTCTCGCGACCGGCGTCCACCTGCTCGATCGTACGGCTCACCTGGTCGTTCGTGGCGACGAGCTCCTCGGTGATCCTGCGGAGCACGGTCTCGAACTGGGCGAGCTTCGCGTCCACGTAGTCCTCGGACTCGAGCTTCATCCGGCGGGCCTCCTCGGCGGCCTCGGCCTCGATGCGCTCGGCCTCCTCGGCGGCGCGCTGGACGATCGCCTCGCGCTCGGCCATCCGCAGCTGCTCGGCGCGAGCGTCCTCGACGATCGCCTCGGCGTCGCGCCTGGCCTTGCCGAGGAGCTCCTCGCGGTCCTTCACGACCCAGCGCGCCTGCTTGATCTCCTCTGGCAGCGCGCCCTTCATCTCGCCGATCAGCTCGAGCACCTCGTCGCGGTTCAGCAGCGCGCTCGAGGACAGGGGCATCGACTTCGCCTCCCGGATCAGGTCCTCGAGCTGCTGCAGGCGTGCGGCCAGGTCCACCTCAGGCACCCCCCCGCAGGCGCTCCCGCAGACGCTCGGTCACGACCGGCGGGACGAGCCCGCTCACGTCACCGCCGAAACGCGCGACCTCCTTCACGAGCGAGGACGAGACGAACGACCACTGCGGCCCGGTGGTCATGAACAGGGTCTCGACGCCCGCGAGGGCGAAGTTCATCTGCGCCATCTGGATCTCGTACTCGAAGTCGGTGACGGCCCGCAGCCCCTTCACGACGATGTCGGCGCCGAGCGTCTTTGCCGATTCCACGAGCAATCCACTGAACGAGATCACGGAGACGTTCTCCAGGTCGCCGGTGGCGTCCTTCAGCATCTGCACCCGCTCCTCGGCGGTGAACAGGGGGTCCTTTCCGGGGTTGTCGAGCACGCCGACGACGACAGCGTCGAAGCGCTGACCTGCACGTTCGATGATGTCGAGATGACCGTTCGTCACGGGATCGAACGTCCCGGGACACAGGGCGGTCAGGCTCATCGCTATGCCTCCCGCAGCAGCAGGACCAGGGTATCGCCGTACTCCAGGCGCCTGGCAGGCGCCCAGTGTACTGGAATGACAGGCGTGGAACTCCCCTTGCGGCGCGTCAGGACGACGGTCCAGCCCGTGCCCGCGAGCCATCCGCGCGCGAGCGCCGCGAGCACCTCGTCCAGCTCGGCCCCCTCGACCCGGTAGGGCGGATCGGCCAGGACCAGGTCGAAGGGGGCGCCGTTCTTGTCATCTCTACCGAGAAGCGCCCGGACCGTCGAGCCGACCACGGTCGCCCGATCGCGGAGCCGCGTCCGGTCGAGGTTCCCGCGGAGCGCGGCGAGCGCGGCGCGGTCGCGCTCGACGAAGACGGCCTCGGCGGCGCCGCGCGACAGGGCCTCGATGCCGAGCGCTCCGGTCCCGGCGAACAGGTCGAGCACCCGCGCCCCCGCCACTCGCTCGCCGAGGCTCGAGAACAGCCCCTCCCGAGCCATGTCGGAGACGGGCCGCACCCCCTTCGGAACCGTCCCGAGCCGGACCCCCCCCGCGCTGCCCGCGACGACGCGCATCCGGCCATGCTACGCGGGGGGCGGCTCAGGTCTCGAAGAGCCAGTCGATCGAGCGCTCGAACCTCGAGCGGAGCTCCGCGAGCAGCGTCGGATGGTCCCGGAGCTCGGGGTCGTCCTCGATCACCGTGAACGCTCGGGCCCGGGCGCGCTTCACGAGGTCGAGGTCCTCGGCCAACCTCGCGAGCTTCAGGTCCGGCATCCCCGACTGCCGGACGTCGAACAGGGTCCCCTCGCCGCGGAGGCCGAGGTCCGCGTCCGCGAGCTCGAACCCATCGGTCGTGCTGACCATCGCCTCGAGGCGCGCGTGGGCCTCCTCGTTGTCCTGCTTGGACTCGTCGAAGAGCACGCAGTACGAGGCGTGCTCTCCGCGGCCGATCCGTCCGCGGAGCTGGTGGAGCTGGGCCAGGCCGAAACGCTCGGCGTTCTCGACGAGCATCACGGTGGCGTTCGGCACGTCGACCCCGACCTCGATCACCGTGGTCGAGATCAACAGGTGGTGCTCGCCCGTCCGGAACGCCTCCATCACGCGCTCCTTCTCGGCCGGGCGCATCCGCCCGTGGAGCACGTGGACGGACAGGTCGGGGAACACGTCCTCCGCCAGGTGCTTCGCCTCGGCCTCGGCGGCGCGGACCTCGGAGCGGTTCGCCTCGTCGATCGCCGCGCACACGACGAACGCCTGGCGACCCGCCTCGACCTCGCGCCGGACCAGCTCGTAGGCCTGACGGCGCTCGGCGGCGGTCCGCGCGATCCGCGTCGTGACCGGCTGCCGACCGGCGGGCATCTCGTCCAGCACCACGACGTCGAGGTCGCCGTAGTACGTGAGCGCGAGCGTCCGCGGGATCGGCGTGGCGGTCATGATGAGCACGTCCGGCGCGCCGCCCTTGCCCTTCAGCGCCATCCGCTGGTGGACGCCGAAGCGGTGCTGCTCGTCGATCACCGCGAGCGACAGGTCGGCGAAGGCCACGCCCTCCTGCACGAGCGCGTGGGTGCCGACCACGAGGTCGACGTCCCCGCTCGCGACGCCCTCGAGGATCCGCGCCCGGTCCTTGCCGGTCACCGCCGCCGACAGGAGCGCGTACGTGACGCCCGCCTCCGCCGCCTCTGGCGAGCGCGCCGGCGACCCGTCGAACAGCGACACCTGCGGCCCGTCGTCGGGCGCGTCCGCGAGGTCGAGGAACGGGATGGCGCCGAACGGCCCCAGGAGCGCGGCCATCGAACGATGGTGCTGCCCCGCGAGGACCTCGGTCGGCGCCATGATCGCGGCCTGGTGACCCGACTGGATCGCCACGAGCGCGGCGTGCAGCGCCACGAGCGTCTTGCCCGAGCCGACGTCGCCCTGCAGCAGCACGTTCATCGGTCTCGGACGGGCCATCGCGGCGTCGAGCTCTGCCATCGCCCGCACCTGCGCGCCGGTCGGCTCGAACGGCAGCGTCCCGAGCAGGCGCTCGGTCAGCGGGCCCTCGGGCTCGTGCGCGACGCCGGCCTGGGCGGACTCCACCCGGTGCTTGCGGAACGCCACGCCGAGCTCGAGCGTGAACAGCTCGTCGAACTTCAGCCGCTCCTCGGCCGCGCGCAGCTCCTCGGCCGAGCCGGGGAAGTGGATCGCGCGGATCGCGGCGTCGAAGGGCGAGAGCCCCTCGGCGTCGACGAGCTCGGCCGGCAGCGGGTCGGGGATCGCGCGGATCTTCTCGAGCGCCCGGTGCACGAGCTCGCGGATCGTCCGCGTGGTGATGCCCTCGGTGGCGCGGTGGACCGGCGTGATGCGACCGGTGTGCACGAGGTCCTGCTCGTCGCCCCGCAGGAGCTCGACCTCCTGCTTCGCGAGCTGCAGGCGCCGCCCGTACCGCTGCACGACACCCGAGGCGGCGACCTCGTGCCCGACCTTGTACATCGAGGCGGTCCACGGCTGGTTGAAGAACGTCAGGTCGAGGTAGCCCGTGCCGTCGTAGAGGGTGACGGTGACCATCGTCTGACGATGGCGCGTCAGCCGCTTGTGGACGTTCTTCACCCTGGCGATCACCGTGGCCTGCTGCTCGAGCCTGAGGTCGCCGATCCGCGACACGTCCGAACGGTCGATGTAGCGGCGGGGGTAGTGGTGCAGGAGTTGGCCGACCGTCCCCACGCCGAGCGACCGGGCGAGGACCTCGTGCGCCGGATCGCCCTTCGCGCGGAGGCCCGTCCGGCGGTTGGCGAGCTTCGCGTCGATCTCGGCGACCGGGGAGGCGAGCGTCAGCGCCACGGCGCGGCCCGGCCAGGAACACGTCGTCGCATGGGTCGGTTCTACCATGGAGGCCATGCGGCTCCGGCGATCGCTGCTCGCGCTCACCGTGCTCGCGCTCGTCGCGGCGGGCTGTGCGTCGGAGACCGACGAGCCGGCCGGCGGCGGCGACGCAGGGCCGACCCTGCCCTCGAGCCCCACGGCCCTGCCGGACGCCGACGTCGCCTCCTACTCGGCGCTGCTCGAGAGCCTTCGCGGCACCCCGGTCGTCGTGAACATCTGGGCCTCGTGGTGCGGACCCTGCCGCCTGGAGGCGCCCGAGCTCGCCGCCGTCGCCGCCGAGTACGGCGACCGCGTCCGGTTCCTCGGGATCGACGTCCTCGACGTTCGGCCGGACGCGAGGGCGTTCATCGAGGAGTACGGCTGGCCGTACCCGAGCCTGTTCGACCGCACCGGCCAGATCCGGGACTCCCTTGGCCTGATCGGGCAGCCCCACACCGTCTTCTACGGGGCCGACGGGGCCGTGATCGACACGCACCACGGCTCGATCACCGGCGACCAGCTCCGCGAGCAGGTCGAGGCCCTGGCCACGTAGGCGTCTGCTACCCTTGCTCGGCCATGGCAGCCGTCTGTGACATCTGCGGGAAGAAGCCGTTCTTCGGCATGCAGGTCTCCCACTCGCACCGCCGGACCAAGCGCCGGTGGAACCCGAACGTGCAGCGCGTGCGCGCCGTCGTGAACGGCTCGCCGAAGCGCGTGTACGCCTGCACCAGCTGCATCAAGGCCGGCAAGGTCCAGCGCGCCGGCTGACCCGTCCTCGCCCTCAGCGGGGCGAGATCGACCAGAGCTGATCCACGGGCCCGATCCCTCCGCCGATCGCGAGCGCGTGCCGGATCGCCTCGGTCACGAACGCCTTCCCCGCCCGCACGGCGTCGCCGAGGTCCGCCCCGCGGGCCAGGTGCGCGGCGATCGCGGAGGAGAGCGTGCACCCGGTCCCGTGCGTGTTCGGCGTCTCGAGCCGCTCGCCGCGGATCCACTCGATCCGGCCGTCCTCCACGAAGAGGTCGTCGGCACCCGTGGCGCCCTCCAGGTGCCCGCCCTTCACGAGCACCGCCCGCGGCCCGAGTGCGAGGATCGCCTCGGCAGCCCGGGCCATGTCCTCCGCGGTCTCCACGGGGAAGCCGGCGAGGCCCGCGGCCTCGGGCAGGTTCGGCGTCACGAGCGTGGCGAGCGGCAGGATCCGCGTGCGGAGCGCTTCGACCGCGTCGTCCTCGAGCAGCGCGTGCCCGTGCTTCGAGACGAACACCGGGTCCACCACGAGGTTCGGCACGCCGGTCTCGGCCAC
>DAIUEM010000022.1:0-14492 GCA_036845105.1 Actinomycetota bacterium
CAGATGGAGCAGCCGTGTCCCCGATGCAACGGGACCGGCCGTGCGGTCGAGCAGGCGTGCCCCACGTGCCGAGGCACCGGGTCGCAGCGCCGCACGCGGAGCTTCCAGGTCAAGATCCCGGCCGGCGTCAAGGACGGGGCGCGGATCAAGCTCGCCGGTCGCGGCGAGCCCGGCCCGGCGGGCGCCGGGGCGGGAGACCTGTACGTCCGGGTCCACGTCCGGCCGCACCGGTTCTTCGGCCGTAGGGGGAACGACCTGACGGTCGAGGTGCCCATCACGTACCCGGAGGCGGCGCTCGGCGCGAACATCGAGATCCCGACGCTCGACGGGCCCGTGACGATGAAGGTCCCGGCCGGCACCCCTTCGGGCAAGACGTTCCGCCTGAAGGGCAAGGGCGCGCCGCGCAAGGGTGGTGTGGGGGACCTGCTCGTGACCGTGAACGTCGAGGTGCCGGGCAAGCTCTCGAAGGACGAGCGCGAGATCCTACGCCGGCTGAAGGACGCCGAGAAGGAGTCCCCGCGCCGTCGGCTGGGCGTGGAGACGTGAGGTCGGGGAGGGGACGCGCACCATGAACAGGGACGAGTCCGAACGCCGCGCCGAGCGAGCCGTCTACGTGATCAGCGTGGCGGCCGAGCTCGCGGGCGTGCACCCACAGACCCTTCGGATCTACGAACGTAAGGGCCTGCTCCGCCCGAAGCGGACGTCCGGCAACAGCCGCCGGTACTCGGAGCGCGACATCGAGCGCCTGCGCATGATCCAGGAGCTCACGCAGGACGAGGGTGTGAACCTCGCGGGGGTCAAGCGGATCATGCAGATGCAGCGCGACCTCGACCGGATGCGCGACCGGATCCGAGAGCTCGAGGCGGAGCTCTCGCGCCGACCGATCATCGCTCCCGGCCGCCGGGGCGGGACCGAGATCGTGCCGCTCGGCAGCTCCGTCGTCCTGCGGTGGGGGGACACGACCCCGTGACCCGGCTGGTCGGGGAGCGCGTGGTCCTGCGTCCGTTCCGCGAGAGCGAGTTCGACGCCGCGCTGGCGCGGGAGCCCTCGGAAGACGCGGGTCGCCGGGAGGTGCGCCGTCGCCGGCTCGCGCTCTCGGGCACGCGGACCTCGTGGGAGATCATGTTCGCGGTCGAGACGGACGGCCGGCTCGTGGGGGACATCCAGGCACGGTGCTCGGACCAGGCGATGCCGCCGGGCGTGTGGGAGGTCGGCATCGACCTGTGGGACGAGGCCGACCGCGGTCTCGGTTTGGGGTCCGAGGCCGTGACGCTCCTCATCCGCCATCTGTTCGAGCAGGAGAGCGCCCATCGCGTGCAGGCGACGACGGACGTCGACAACGCGGCGATGCGTCGATCGCTCGAGAAGTGCGGCCTCGCGTTCGAGGGCGTCCTTCGCGGCTTCATGCCGACGGCGGAGGGCGGCGTGCGCGACTACGCGATGTATGCGACGACGAAGAACGATCGTGGGGACGAGCGACGATGATGGACCCGAACAAGCTGACGCTGAAGGCGCAGGCGGCGCTCGAGGGGGCCCGCGAGCAGGCGCTCGCACGCAACCAGCAGGCGATCGAGCCCGAGCACGTCCTGTTCGCCCTCCTGTCCGACCCCGAGGGCGTCGTGTACCCGCTCCTGCATCACCTGGGCGTCGCCCCGAAGCCGCTGCGCGACCGCGTCGACGCGGCGCTCGACCGCCTGCCGAAGGTGTACGCGCCCGGGTCCGAGATCCGAATCGGGCAGGCGACCGGTGCGATGCTCGACGCCGCCTTCCGCGAGGCCGAGGCGCTCACCGACGAGTACGTCTCGACCGAGCACCTGCTCCTCGCGCTCCTCGGAGGCCACACCCCCGCCGCCGAGATCCTCCGCGAGGCGGGGCTCGAGCGCGACAAGGTCCTGGCCGCGCTCGCCGAGGTCCGGGGCCGTCAGCGCGTCACGGACCAGAACCCCGAGGAGAAGTACCAGGCGCTCGAGCGGTACGGGAGGGACCTCACGGAGCAGGCTCGTCGGGGCAAGCTTGACCCGGTGATCGGCCGCGACGACGAGGTCCGGCGCGTTGTCCAGGTCCTCAGCCGCCGGACGAAGAACAACCCGGTGCTGATCGGCGAGCCCGGCGTCGGCAAGACGGCGATCGTCGAGGGTCTTGCCCAGCGGATCGTCGCCGGCGACGTGCCCGAGGGCCTGAAGGACAAGCGCGTCGTCGCGCTCGACATCGGCGCGATGGTCGCCGGCTCGAAGTACCGCGGGGAGTTCGAGGAGCGGCTGAAGGCGGTCCTGCGCGAGATCGTGGAGAGCGAGGGACAGATCGTCACGTTCATCGACGAGCTCCACACGATCGTCGGCGCGGGGGCTGCCGAGGGCGCGGTGGACGCCGGCAACATGCTGAAGCCGATGCTCGCGCGCGGCGAGCTCCGCGCGATCGGGGCGACGACGCTCGACGAGTACCGCGAGCACATCGAGAGGGACCCCGCGCTCGAGCGGCGGTTCCAGCCCGTGCTGGTCGGCGAGCCCAGCGTGCAGGACACGATCGCGATCCTCCGCGGGCTCAAGGAACGTTACGAGGTGCACCACGGGGTCCGGATCCAGGACCCCGCGCTCGTGGCCGCCGCCGTCCTGTCGGATCGGTACGTCACCGGACGGTTCCTGCCGGACAAGGCGATCGACCTCGTCGACGAGGCCGCGAGCCGGCTGCGGATCGAGATCGACTCGATGCCGGTGGAGATCGACGAGGTCGAGCGGCGCGTGAAGCAGCTCGAGATCGAGCGGGCCGCCCTGCGAAAGGAGACCGACCCGGTGTCGAAGGAGCGGCTCGAGCGGCTCGAGCGGGAGCTCGCGGACCTGCAGGAGCGCTCGGCGGGGATGCGGGCGCACTGGCAGCAGGAGAAGGAGCGGATCGACCGGATCCGCGAGCTCAACCAGCAGATCGAGGACGCGCGGAGCGAGGCCGAGCGCGCGGAGCGCGACGGCGACCTCGAGCGCGCCGCCGAGCTCCGCTACGGCAGGATCGTCGAGCTGCAGAGGGAGATGGAGGCCGAGAACGCGCGCCTCGCCGAGCTCCAGGCGGACGTGCAGATGCTGAAGGAGGAGGTCACGGAGGAAGACGTGGCCGAGGTCGTGAGCGCGTGGACCGGGATCCCGGTTTCGCGTCTCATGGAGGGCGAGATGGCCAAGCTCGTCCACCTCGAGGAGGCGCTCCACCGTCGGGTCGTCGGGCAGGACGAGGCGGTCGTGGCCGTCTCGAACGCGATCCGTCGCTCCCGCGCCGGGCTGTCCGACCCGAACCGGCCGATCGGCTCGTTCCTGTTCCTCGGGCCGACCGGGGTCGGCAAGACCGAGCTCGCGCGCGCCCTCGCCGAGTACCTGTTCGACGACGAGCGCGCGATGGTGCGCGTGGACATGGCCGAGTACCAGGAGCGCCACACGGTCTCGCGCCTGGTGGGCGCGCCACCCGGCTACGTCGGGTACGAGGAGGGCGGCCAGCTCACCGAGGCCGTCCGCCGGCGCCCGTACTCGGTCGTCCTGCTCGACGAGTTGGAGAAGGCGCACGGCGACGTGTTCAACATCCTGCTCCAGCTCCTCGACGACGGGCGCCTCACCGACGGCCACGGTCGTACGGTCGACTTCCGGAACACGATCGTGATCATGACCTCGAACCTGGGGAGCGCGGTGTTCCAGAACGAAGGGGTCCCGCAGGATCGGCGCAGGGAGGCGATCCTCGAGCTGGTGCGCACGACGTTCCGGCCGGAGTTCGTGAACCGGATCGACGAGATCGTCGTGTTCGAGCCGCTCGGCCGCGACCACATCGAGGCGATCGTCGGCATCCAGGTCGAGCACCTGCGCGGGCGCCTCGCCGAGCGCAAGCTCGCGCTCACGCTGACGGACGGGGCCCGCACGTACCTCGCCGAGAAGGGGCACGACCCCGCGTTCGGCGCCCGCCCGCTGAAGCGTCTGATCCAGCGCGAGCTGCAGGACCCGCTTGCCCTGAAGCTCCTCGCAGGAGAGGTCCACGAGGGCGACGAGGTCGTCGTCGACGTCGGGGACGGCGAGCTCGTCTTCCGCGTCGAGGCTTCCGTCCCCGCCGGGTAGGCGCGGGAGGCCCGGGACGGCCTCTAGACTCGGCGACGTGAACCCCTGGGTCCGCGTGTTGGGGCTGCTGACCGCGGTGGTCGTGGCGGCGCTGCTGCTCAAGGTGCTCCATCCGCTGCTCGTGCTCGCGTTGCTCCTCGGCGGCGTGGCGTACGCGAACCACGTCCTCACGGTGAAGCCCAAGCGCGAGCGCGCGAAGACCACGGCCGAGCTCCTCGGCCTGCGGGCAGAGGCGGATGCGCAGGTGGGGGTCTCCGCCTACCTGTTCGCGCTGCTCGAGCGCCCGCAGGCGCGGATGTCGGAGGTCATGGCCGGACCCTGGCGCGGCACCGAGGTCCGGGTCTTCGACCTGGACACGATCCCGACCGTGGACGTGGACGAGCTGCGCATGGCCCGCCGGTTCACGTGCGCGGTCGCGCCGCTCCCGGTCGAGACGCCGCACCTGGTGGTGGAGCCGGAGGCCTTCCTCACCCCAGGGCCGGACCGTGCGGATCTGCCCGCGGCCACCGTGGGCCACGAGCGGATCGCCTCGAGCTACGACGTCCGATGCCAGGATCCCTCGTTCGCGGCCACGTTCGTCGACGGCGACGTCGAGACCTGGCTGCTCGAGCAGCAGGACGGCGTGGGCTTCGAGACGCGCGGCCGTGCCGTCCTCCTGTACCGCCCGTGGATCACGGCGAAGGACCGCGACCTGCTGCTGGACGTCCTGCGCGGGCTCCTCGACGCGGTCGCCGCCCGGGGGAGTAACGTGGACCCATGAGCGACGCCGGCGCCGACCAGCCGAGGGTCCTGCGCCGCAGCCATGACGACCGGGTGATCGGCGGCGTGTGCTCGGGGCTCGGGCGGTACCTCGGGGTGGATCCGGTCCTGCTGCGGATCGCGTTCGTCGTGCTCGCGATCGCGGGCGGCGGTGGCGTGATCCTCTACATCGTCGGCTGGATCTTGATCCCCGAGGAGAAGCCCGGCGAGGCGCTCGGCGCGAAGGCACCCTCGAGCGCCGAAAGCCTGCGCCTCGTCGCGGGCGGCACCCTCATCGCGATCGGCGTGCTGCTCCTCCTCAACCTCAGCATCCCGCGGATCGGCAAGTACCTGTGGCCGCTCGCGCTCATCTCGATCGGCATCGCGGTCATCGTGCAGGTCTCGACGCGTCGATGAACGAGCTCCCCCCCGCACCGCCGACCCCGCAGAGACCCGTGCCGATCGGTCGTCTGCTCGTGGGCGTCGTGCTCGTGGCGCTCGGCGCGGTCTGGCTGCTCGACGCCGTCGGGGCGGTCGACGTCGACTGGGACGTCCTGCTTCCCGTCGCGCTCATCGTCGTGGGCGTCGCGCTCGTGATCGCGGCGTGGCAGGGTCGTGGCCGCGGTGGGCTCATCGGGCTCGGGGTCGTGCTGACCGTGGTCCTCGCGATCGCGACGGTGGTGCAGGTCCCGCTCTCGGGCGGGATCGGCGACCGGGTCGAGCGCCCGACGACGATCGCGGAGATCGCCGACCGATACGAGCTCTCGATCGGCGAGCTCACCGTCGATCTCCGCGGGCTGACGCTGGCGGCCGAGATCCCCGGAGAGGTGCGCGTCGAGGCGGCGGTCGGGATCGGGCATCTCGTCGTGCTCGTCGGCCAGGGGTTCCCGTGCGTTTCGACCCGCGCGGAGGCGGGCGTCGGAGAGATCGTGGTGTTCGGGGAGCGTCGGAGCGGCGTCGCGCCCGAGCATCGGACCGACGCGGTTTGTCTGGCGGCGCCGCTGCTCTCGCTCGATCTGTCGGTGGGCCTCGGCCAGGTGGAGGTGCGGCATGGCTGATCGCGAGGTCGACCGGGTCGGGCTCGCGTTCGGCGTGGCGTTCGTCGTGGCGGGCGTCCTGTTCCTGCTCGACCGGCTCGAGGTCTGGGACATGAAGGCCTCGTACGTGCTGCCGATCTTCCTGATCGCGCTCGGTGTGGCCATCCTGCTCGGCGGCCGGTCGAAGGAGCCGCCGCCTCCCGGATGAGACGGACCGTCGATCGGGCCGCGGTCTCGACACCGAGGCGCAGGACGTGTGGACCCACGCGCGGGGCCGCGCCTCCGAGCGAGGAGGGAGATCCGTGCGCATCCTCGTGACGACCGAACGTCTCGCGGACTGGGGTGGCACCGAGACCTACGTCCTGACCATCGCGGACCACCTGCAGCAGCTGGGACACGACGTCTGGATCGTCACGGCCCGGACCGGCAGGCCCGTGGGGTGGGCGAGGGCACGGGGACTCCGCGTGCTGGTCGCCGAGGACCCTCTGCCGGACGACCCCGATCTGATCGTGTCGAACACGACGCCGCTCGCGCTCGACGTCGCGGCCGTCGAGCCCGCTGTCCCGCACGTCTGGGTGGCGCACTCGACGGTGAGCCCGCTCCAGACGCCGCCCGCGGCGGACGTGGCGCACACGGTCGTGGCGTTGAACGATCGCGTACGCCGATGGGCGTCCGCGGTCGCGGGCGTCGGACCGGTGGTCCGCCTGCGGCAGCCGATCGACGTTCGGCGGTTCGCCCCGCGCGGGCCGCTGCCCGACCGGCCGCGTCGCATGCTCCTGCTCGGGAACTACCTGGCGGGCGAGCGCCGTGCCAGGATCGAGGAGGCGGCGCGCGTCCGGGGGATCGAGGTCGCTCAGGTGGGCCTGCCGGATCGCCAGGAAGACGACGTCGAGGGTGCCGTGGGCTCGGCGGACATCGTGGTCGGGTACGGGCGAGCGATCCTGGAGGCGATGGCGTGCGGGAGGGCGGCGTACGTCCTGGACCGCAACGGCGGCGACGGCTGGGTCACGCCGGAGAGCTACCCGGCCCTCGAGGCCGACGGGTTCGCGGGAACGGGCACCGACGTCACGGTCACGCCCGAGCGCCTCGCCGAGGATCTCGAGGCCTTCGACTCGTGGATGGGGGCCGTCAACCGCGACCTCGTTATGACCGGGCACAAGGCGCAGGACCACGCGGCCGCGCTCCTCGAGGTGGCCGCGGGGTCGGCGCCTCCCCGGCCCGCCGAAGACCGGGGGGAGGAGCGGCGTGAGCTCGCCAGCGCCGTTCGGGCCTCGACGTCCGTCGTCGAGCTCGTCGACGGGCTCAACCACCACGTCGAGGTTCTCGCGGGACGGATCGCCGGGCTCGAGCGGGAGCGAGACGCGATGCAGGCCGAGCGCGACCGACTGGAAGGCCTGCTCTCCGGCCGCGACGCGGACGCGGAATGGGCGCGTCGGTTCCGAGGCTCGCGACGTTTCCGGTTCACCCAGGCCCTGCTGCGCCCGCTGGACCGATTCGGGGCCGGCGGCAAGCGCTGACGGCGTCGCACGTGCCGAGGGTGGTCTCCCCGCTGTACGGGCCCGACGGGACCCGATAGGCTCCACGGCGGATCCGCCGATCGGAAGGAACGGGCGACATGTGGGTTCTCTGGGTCGTGCTCGGGCTGGTGGCGCTCGTCGTCATCTTCGGCATCGTTTCGTACAACCGGTTCGTCTCGCAGCGGCAGCTGATCAAGGACTCGTGGGCGAACATCGACACGGAGCTCCGCCGTCGGTACGACCTCATCCCGAACCTCGTCGAAACCGTCAAGGGCTACGCGGCGCACGAGCGTCAGGTCTTCGAGAACGTCACCCGCGCCCGCGCGGCCGCCGCCGCGGCGACCGGGAGCCCGGCCGAGCAGGCAGCCGCCGAGGGACCGTTCGTCGCGGCCCTGCGCCAGCTGTTCGCGGTCGTCGAGAACTACCCGGACCTGAAGGCGAACCAGAACTTCCTCGCGCTGCAGGGCGAGCTGACGAACACCGAGGACCGGCTGCAGACGTCTCGGCGCTTCTACAACGCGAACGTCCGCGACTACAACCAGCGCGTGCAACAGTTCCCCTCGATGATCGTCGCTCGGATGTTCAGCTTCGAGGAGGAGGAGTTCTTCGAGGTGGAGGAGGTCCTCCGCGAGGCCGGTCCACCGCAAGTGAACTTCACGCAGCCCGGACCCGCCGTGTCGTTCGGCGAGCCCGGGGCGGCGCCCGCGGACAGGGCGACCGCGCCCGGGGCGACATCGGCCGGAGCGACGCCGGGCGGCCCGGAGGCCGCGCCGACGGCCCCGCCGGGGGACGTCACGCCGCCGATGCCACCGCCTCCGCCGGACGACGTCACGCCGTAGTCAGCGCAGGGCGGTCTCGGCCGCCGGGCGGGCGACGAGGTCGCCGCCGAAGCCCTCGCGTGCGGTCCGGCGACGCTGGTCGGTGGTGAGCAGCGTCCACAGGCCCGCGTACGTGATCGCGGACAGGCCGAGCGCCACCGCGGCCTGACGCTCGCCGAACACCGTCGTCGCCCACGCGGTCGCGACGCTCGAGATCGTGAACGAGAGGGTGATGAGCGCGTTGTCGAACGCGAAGATCCGGCCGCGGATCCGGTCCTCGACGACGCGCTGCAGGCCGTACGAGGAGAGCGTCCACTGCGCGCCGCCGCCCAGATGGGCGATCGCGACGGCCGGGGCGGCCAGGAGCAGCGAGGGCATGAGCCCGAACGCGGTGTAGCCGAGCCCGAAGACGGCGAGCGCCATCGCGATCGCGGTGAACAGGCGACGGTCCCGCTCGCCGGCCGCCCACCGCCCGAGGAACGGGCCGATGAGCGCGCCGACGCCTCGGGCGGCCATGAGCACGCCGATCCCGATCGCGCCCGCCCCGTACACCTTCTCCGCGAAGACCGAGATCAACACCAGGACGCCGGCGACGAGGCCGAACCCCATCTTCACCGACAGCAGCGCGAGCACCCGATGGTCCGCTCGCGCGTAGCGGACGGTCTCGACCGTCGCCCGCACGACGCTCGGGTGCTCCTCCCCGCCGTCGCGCTCCCGGGAGAACGGGCTGTGGATGCGCGCGAGGAGCATCGCCGACACGACGAACGACGCGGCGTCCACGACGAATGCCGTATCGCGCCCGAGGGTCGCCGCGACGATGCCCCCGACCGCGGCGCCGAGCGCGAGCATCGTTCCCCACAGCGAGCCGAACAGCGCGTTCGCCGGGCCGAGGTCCTCGGAGGCGACCAGGTTCGGGAACGCGGCGCTCGAGGCGGGGTCGAAGACGGCGCTGAACGACGAGATGCATGCAAGCAGCACGTAGCCGATCCACAGCGAGGAGGCGTCCCCAACGAGCAGGAAGCCCAGACAGAGCGCCGCCCGCGCGACGTCGCACGCGATCATCACCCGCTTGCGGTCCAGCCGGTCCACGATCGCCCCACCCACCGGAGACATGAAGAAGAAAGGCATCTCCTGGGAGACGATGAGGACGGCGACCGACAGGGCGGAGCCCGTGAGCTCGATCACCAGGTCGAAGAGCGCCACGAGCAGGAACCAGTCGCCGCCGAGCGAGATGAACGACGCGAGGTACAGGCGTCGGAAGTCGGGGTTGCGCCGGAGCAGGGACAGGCTGGCCCGCAGGCCTCCCAGGGACTCCACCGGCTCGCGCGTCGACACGGTGATTTGCGAGACTACACGTCGAGGCCCGTGCGAGGAGGTGGGCGGCCGTGCTCGAAGAGCTCACGTGGTTCCGGCAGGCGGCGTTCCGGTTGCGTGGGGCCGGTCCCGTCGTCTACATCGATCCCTGGGGGGTCACCGACGTCGTTCCGGCCGACGTGATCCTCATCACCCATGCGCACTACGACCACTTCCAGCCCCGTGAGATCGAACGCCTGCGCACGCCCTCCACGAAGATCGTCGCGCCGAAGGATGTGGCGGCCGACCTGTCGGGGGACGTGACGCCCGTCGCACCGGGGGAGGTGCACGAGGTCGGCGGCTTCCGGATCGAGACCGTCCCCGCGTACAACGTCGTCGAGGAGCGACTGGACATGCACCCGCAGCACAGGGGATGGGTCGGGTACCTGTTCGAGTACGGCGGCCGCCGCTACTACCACGGCGGCGACACGGACGCGCTGCCCGAGCTCGAGGCGATCGTCACGGACGTCGCGTTGGTACCGATCGGAGGCACGTACACCATGGACGCGGAGGAGGCGGCCGGGTTCGTCCAGGCGATGGAGCCGGGTCTCGCCGTCCCGATGCATTACGGATACGTCGTGTGCTCGCCGTCCCGGGCCGATGTGTTCCGCAAGCTGGCGGCGCCGGTCCCGGTCCAGATCCTGGAACCGACGAACCCCTTCGAGCAGCCGTAGGGGGCAGGAAGGAGCGCGACGACGGAGTTCAAGCGGTGATCCATCGACGTCACGGACGGTGAAGGGAGAGCGGTGTGAGCGTGATCAAGACGATCGACCTCGTCGGGGTCTCGACGGTCTCGTGGGGCGACGCGGCGAAGTCGGCGCTCGCCGAGGCGGCGAAGACGATCCGACAGATCGAGCACATGGACATCCTGGGGACGAGCGCGGTCGTGAAGGACGGTCAGATCGACGAGTTCCACACCGAGATCCGGCTCAGCTTCCGGATCGAGCGGACCGGCTGAGCGCAGGGCGTATCGCGGGACCCGGAACGGCGGGTCCGGCGGTCCTGGCGCTCGAGGTGGCCGGATAGACTGAGCGCGTCATGCCTGCCTCCATCGTCATCGGGACCCAGTGGGGGGACGAGGGCAAGGGCAAGGCCACCGACTACCTCGCCGACCACATGGACTTCGTGGTCCGCTACCAGGGCGGCAACAACGCCGGGCACACGATCGTCGCCGAGGGCCACGAGCTGAGGCTCCACCTGGTGCCCTCGGGCATCCTGTACCCGCACATCACCTCCGTGATCGCCGACGGCGTCGTCGTCGATCCCCGCGTGTTGCTCGAGGAGATGGACACGCTGGCCGGGCTCGGGCTCGACGTGAGCCGCATGCGGGTCTCGAACAACGCGCACATGATCATGCCCTACCACCTCGAGATCGAGAAGGTCACCGAGCGCTTCCTCGGCAAGAACGCGCTCGGGACCACGAAGCGAGGGATCGGTCCCGCGTACGGCGACAAGGCGGCGCGGATCGGCCTGCGGATCCAGGACCTGTTCGACGAGAAGATCTTCCGCGAGAAGCTCGACGTGGTCCTGAAGGAGAAGAACGCCGTCCTCACGAAGGTCTACGGCCGGCTGCCGCTCGAGGCCGAGCGGATCGTGGAGGACTACCGGGGCTACGCCGAACGCCTCCACCCGTACGTCGCCGACACCTCGAAGCTGCTCCACGACGGGCTCCGAGAGGGCAGGAACGTCCTGCTCGAGGGGGCGCAGGGAACCCTGCTCGATCTCGACAAGGGGACGTATCCGTTCGTCACGTCCTCGAACCCCGTGGCGGGCTACGCGCTCGCCTCGGCCGGCATCGGCCCTCGGGAGGTGGAGCGGGTGATCGGCGTGACGAAGGCGTACGTGACGCGTGTGGGCGCCGGGCCGTTCCCCACCGAGGACCTGGGTCCCGACGGTGACCGGATGGGGGAGCGGGGCAACGAGTTCGGCACGACCACCGGCCGCAAGCGGCGGTGCGGCTGGTTCGACGCGGTGATCCTGCGGTACGCGGCCCGCGTGAACGGTCTCACCGAGCTGTTCCTGACGAAGCTCGACGTGCTGTCGGGGTCGCCGAGCGTGAAGGTCTGCACCTCGTACCGCGCGGACGACGAGACCTTCGAGGACTTCCCGCCGCATCAGTCGCTCTTCCACCGGGCCGAGCCCGTGTGGGAAGAGCTCGACGGCTGGGACGAGGAACTCGCCGCCGTTCGGGCGTTCGACGACCTGCCCGGGGCGGCCCGCGACTACGTCGCACGGCTGCAGGACCTCGTCGGCGTGGCGATCCCGATGGTCTCGGTCGGCCCCGGCCGAGAGCAGAGCCTGCCCGTCGCATGAGGGTCCTCGTCGTCGGCGGCGGAGGGCGCGAGCACGCGCTGGTCTGGCGCCTCGCACGCGACCCGGACGTCGGCGAGGTCCTCGCAGCCCCCGGCAACGCCGGCATCGCGCGTGAGGTGGAGTGCCTGCCGCTCGCGGCCGACGACGTCGAGGCGGTCGCCTCGGCCGTCCAGCGCGAACGCGTCGATCTGACCGTCGTCGGTCCCGAGGTGCCGCTCGTCGCCGGTCTGGCGGACGAGCTGCGCCGGCGAGGCCTCCCCGTGTTCGGGCCGACGAAGGCGGGGGCCCGCCTGGAGGGCTCGAAGGCATGGACGAAGGACCTGTGCCAGCGCCACGGGATCCCCGCCGCGGGCTCTCGGACGGCGACGAGCGTCGAGGAGGGGCTCGAGGCGCTCGACGCGCTCGGGCCCCCGTACGTCGTGAAGGCCGACGGTCTAGCGGCCGGCAAGGGCGTCGTCATCGCCGAGGACCGGCGCGAGGCGGTCGACGCCCTCGAGGCGTGTCTGCTCCATGGCGCGTTCGGCGAGGCGGGGATGACGGTCGTCGTGGAGGAGCATCTCTCGGGGCGGGAGGTCTCGGCGTTCGCCCTGACGGACGGGCGTGGATCGGTCCCCCTCGCGATGGCGCAGGACTTCAAGCGCGTCGGCGACGGGGACGCCGGCCCCAACACCGGCGGGATGGGCGCGTTCTCGCCGGTGCCGTTCGTGGATGCCGACGCGGAGGAGCGCATCTGGAGCGACGTGCTCGCCCGCACCGCCGAGGCATTGCACGCCGAGGGCATCGACTACCGGGGCGTGCTCTACGCCGGTCTGATGCTCACGTCGGACGGTCCCCGGCTCCTCGAGTACAACTGCCGGTTCGGCGATCCCGAGACACAGGTCCTGATGCCGCGGATCTCCTCCGGGCTCGCGCGGCTGCTCCTCGCATGCGCCGAGGGCGACCTGAGCGGGGCGGGCGTCGGACTCTCCGACGACGCCTGCGTGACGGTCGTGGCGGCCTCGGGTGGGTATCCGGGCGCGTACGAGACCGGGATCGAGATCGCCGGACTGGACGACGCTGCAACCGTCGAGGGAGCCGTCGTCTTCCACGCGGGCACGGCCGAGCGAAGGGGTAGAGTGGTCACGGCCGGGGGTCGGGTGCTGGCCGTGAGCGGGCGTGGCGATACGATCGAAGGGGCGCGGATCACCGCGTACGAAGCGTTGTCCCGCATCACGTTCGAGGGCATGCACCACCGTCGGGACATCGCGGAGGCGGCGGCGGAGGAGGAGCGCGGTTGAACGAGGGGACACCGGTCGTCGGCGTGCTGGTCGCGTCGCCGGCCGAGCTGGCGATGATGCAGCAGGCGGGCGCGATCCTCGAGAAGCTCGGCGTGCCGCAGGAGACGCGCGTGATGTCCTCCTCGCGGAGCCCCGACATAGTGGACGAGTACGCACGCACCGCCTTCGAGCGCGGTATCAAGGTCATCATCTGCACGACCGGGATCTCGGGGCACCTGGCGGCCGCGGTCGCCGCGCGGACGATCCTGCCGGTTATCGGCGTGCCGATCGCGTCCGATCAGATGGACGGCACGATGGCGCTGTTCGTGACGGCGCAGATGCCGCGCGGGGTCCCGGTGGCCGCGGTGGGCGTCGACGCGTCGGTGAACGCCGCGATCCTCGCCGCCCAGATCGTCGGGGTCGGCGATCCCGGGATCCAGGCGGAGCTGTGGCGCTTCAAGGACGACCTGGCGGAGGGCCTTCGGCTGTGAGGGAGGCGTCGGCCCGCGGATCGGTGGCGAGGCCGTGATCCCGCGGTACGCCCTGCCCGAGATGACGGCCGTCTGGTCCGACGAGACCCGGATGGGCCACTGGCTCCGCATCGAGATCCTCGCCGTCGAGGCCTGGGCGCGAGTGGGCACGGTCCCGCAGGACGACGCCCGTCGGGTCCGCGAGACGGCCTCCTTCACGCTCGAGCGCGTGCGGGAGCTCGAGGAGACCACCCGCCACGACGTCGCGGCGTTCGTCCAGTGCGTGGGCGAGTCCGTCGGGCCCGCCGGACGCTGGATCCACCACGGCCTGACCTCCTCCGACGTGCTCGACACGGGGTTCGCGCTCCAGCTCCGCGCGGCGGCCGACCTGCTGCTCGGCCGGCTCGAGATGCTCCTCGGCGTCGTCAAGCGTCTGGCGCTCGAGCGTCGCTCGACGCCGACGATCGGCCGCTCGCACGGCGTCCACGCCGAGCCGACGAGCTTCGGCCACAAGGTGGCGATCTGGGCGTTCGAGCTGGACCGGGGACGCGAGCGCCTTCGCCGGGCCCGCGAGATCGTGAGCGTGGGCAAGCTCTCGGGCGCGGTCGGCACCTACGCGCACGTCGATCCGCGCGTCGAGGAGGAGGTCTGCGCGCGACTCGACCTGAGGCCCGCCGAGGCCTCGAGCCAGATCGTCCAGCGCGACCGCCATGCCGAGTACATGGCAGCGCTCACGCTCCTGGCCACGACGCTCGACAAGATCGCCACCGAGATCCGGCATCTCGCGCGGACCGAGGTGCGCGAGGTTCAGGAGCCCTTCGCGCCGGGCCAGAAGGGCTCGAGCGCGATGCCGCACAAGCGGAACCCGGTCGTGTGCGAGCGTATCACCGGGCTCGCCCGTGTGATCC
>DAIUEM010000023.1:0-14455 GCA_036845105.1 Actinomycetota bacterium
GTCTCAGGATCTGGAGGCGTTCGCAACGAGCCCCTCCGAGCGCCGAGCGCTCGTGGCCGACGGCTTCGTCCGGGGCTACGTCGTGTACTTCGCGCCCCAGACCTACTTCGCGCCGACCCGCCCGAGCGACGCGGAGCTCGAGGCCGCCGTCTCGGTCCAGGTCATCGCCGGCCTGTTCGAGGGCTCCGAGGGCGCCCGCTCGTCGCTCGACCGGTACGTCGAGGACCTGTCCACCCGCCAGGTGCCCGGCGCGGCCACCGAGCCGTGGGACGCGCTCGGTGAGGAGGCGTACCGCCTGGAGGGCGAGGCGCCGGACGGCTCCTCCGTGATCGCGTACCTGTGGCGGGTGGAGAACCTGGCGCTCGTCCTGGCCGGCTCGGGCCCGATCCCGGACCCGGTCGTGCTCGGGCTCGCGCGCACCGTCGATGCCCGGACCCGGAACGCGGCGTCCCCGGCCGCGGACGTCTGACCTCCACGGTGCGCCGGGCGCGCCCTCGGCGGTCCTCGTCACTGTCGGACGCATGGGTAGAATCACGGTTCACCCGTGTGTGGGGCACGGGCTTCCCCGAGGAGAGAGAGCAGCCATGCCACCCAGAGCCATGTGGAAGGGGGCCATCTCGTTCGGCCTCGTGACGATCCCGGTCGCCGTCTACCCGGCGACCGAGGAGAAGAGCCTGAAGTTCAACCAGCTCCACGACGAGGACATGGGCCGGATCCGGTACAAGCGCGTGTGCTCGATCGACGGCGAGGAGGTCGACTTCGACCACATCGTCAAGGGCTACGAGGTCGAGAAGGACCGCTACGTGGTCCTCACCGACGAGGACCTGGACGCCGTGCCGGTCGAGTCCTCGCGCGCGATCGACATCCAGCAGTTCGTGGACCTCGACGAGATCGACCCGATGCTGTTCAAGAAGTCGTACTACCTCGTCCCGGACGAGACGGGTGCGAAGGCGTACGCCCTCCTGCGCAAGGCGCTCGCCCAGGAGAACAAGGTCGGCATCGCGAAGGTGAGCTTCCGCGACAAGGAGCACCTCGCCGCCCTGCGGTTCAAGGACGAGGTGTTCGTCCTCGAGACGATGTACTGGCCCGACGAGATCCGTGTGGCCGACTTCGACACCCTGGACTCGGACAGCAGGGTCCGGGACAACGAGGTCGAGATGGCCAGGCAGCTGATCGAGAGCCTCTCGGAGCCCTGGAACCCCGAGGAGTTCACCGACGAGTACCGCGAGGCGCTCCTTGGCATCGTCGAGAAGAAGATCGCCGGCGAGCCGATCGAGGCCCCCGAGGAGGCCCCGGCAGCGCGCGTCGTGGACCTCATGGCGGCGCTCAAGGCCTCGGTCGATGCCGCGAAGTCGAAGACGCCGGCCGAGAAGCCGTCCCCGAAGCGCTCCAGCGCGAAGAAGGCCTCATCGGCGAAGAAGAAGACCGCCGCGAAGAAGCCCACGGCCAAACGGGCGACCGCAACGCGGAAGAAGGCCGTCGGCGAGTGACCCTCCCCGCCGGGTACGCCGTCCGCCCGGCGACCGAGGACGACGTGGATGCGATCGTGGCTGTCGCGAACGCGTACGACGTCGCCGACTTCGGTCGCCCCGAAAGCGCCCGCGAGCACATGCTCGACGGCTTCCACGTCCCCGGTTTCGACGCCGCGCACGACTCGTGGCTTGTGCTCGACCCGCGCGGGCACCCGGTGGCGTTCGGGCTCGTCGAGACGGAGGCGGTCCACGTGATCGGAGCCTTCGGCCGTGTGCACCCCGAGCATCGGGGCCGCGGGATCGGCGCCTTCCTCATCGATGCGATGGAGGCTCGCGCGGGCCGGATCGCACGCGAGCGTGCCGAGGACCGTGTCGTGCACAACGCCGTGACGTCCACGGACGCAGTGGTGCGGCGGTTGCTCGACGATCGTGGGTACAGGCTCGTCCGATTCTTCTGGCACATGGAGCGCGCCCTCCGAAGGGCCGACTCGCACGTCGCGGACGGCTCCGTGTTCGCCTTCCGAGTCGCCGAGAGCGAGGACGACCTCCGCGCGGCGCGAGCGGCGCTCGACGAGGCCTTCCGCGGACACTGGATGCTGCAGCCCTGGGCGCTGGAGGACTGGCGCCGCCATCTCGCCGAGACGTCGGCGTCGGTGCTGGTCGCCTCCGACGGCTCGGAGGTCGCGGGCGTGATCACGTGGATGCCCACGTCGGACGCCGGGTGGATCGAGGAGGTGGGCGTCCTGCCAGCGTTCCGCGGCCGAGGGCTCGGCGCGCTCCTGCTCCGCCGCGCGTTCGCGCGACTCGCCGACGCCCGCGTGCGCGAGGTGCGCCTGAACGTCGACGCGCAGAACGCCACGGGCGCCACCCGCCTGTACGAGCGCGTCGGCATGCGGGTGCATCGCGAGTGGCTGGTGTACGAGAAGCCCATCGGGGCGGGCTAGGCTAGGCTCCCCGTCCCAGGAGACGCTGGTGAAGCTGGTCGTCGCGATCGTGAAGCCGCACAAGATCGACGCCGTGAAGGAGGCCCTGCGCGAGATCGGGGTCTCGGGGCTCACGACCACCGATGTCGAGGGCTTCGGACGTCAGCGCGGCCACACCGAGGTCTACCGCGGCGCCGAGTACCAGGTCGATTTCGTCCCGAAGATCAAGGTCGAGGTGCTCGCCACCGATGACCAGGCGCTCGAGATCGTCCAGACGATCTCGGAGGCGGCGCGCACCGGCAAGATCGGCGACGGGAAGATCTGGGTCCTCGACGCGCAGCAGGTCGTTCGGATCCGCACCGGGGAGATGGGCCCCGACGCCCTCTGAGGTGAGCGGGGAGCCGCTCGCGCGGCCCGTGGCGGTCGGCCGGCTGCTCGAGGAGCGATCGGCGCTCGATCGCGCGTACTCGCCGGGTCACCACGGGCGGTGGTCGGCCTCGCGCCGGGCACAGCTCATGGACGCGTGCCTGCGCGAGCTGTTCGCACCGTGGTCCTCCGCCGGCGTGGCGCTCGTCGCGCTCGGCGGGTACGGGCGGGGCGAGCTCGCGCCGCGTTCGGACGTCGACCTGCTGCTCCTGCACGACGGGTCGGCGCCCGAGGACGTCGGCGCGCTCGCCGAGCGCCTGCTCTACCCGCTGTGGGACGCGGGCCTAACGGTCGGCCACGCGGTCCGGACACCGGCGGACTGCTCGATCGCCTCGCTCGAGCGGTTGGACGCCGTGACCGCGATGCTCGACGGGAGGTGGCTCGCGGGGGACGAGGGGCTGTGGGCCGAGGTCCGCGGCACGCTCGTCGGGGCGCTCCGCGACGAGCCCCGGGTGCTCGCCGAGCGCCTGCGCGCGAACGCCGTCGCGCGCGCCGAGCGCTTCGGCCACGTGTCCCACCTCCTCGAGCCGAACCTGAAGGAGGGCGCGGGCGGTCTCCGCGACGTGCACGCGCTCGGCTGGCTCGGGGTCGCGCTCGGCGAGGAGCCCGACGCGCCGGCCCTCGACGGCCTCGGCCTCCTCCGCGCCGCCGAGCGCGAGGCGGTGGCCGACGCGCACGAGTTCCTCCTGCGGGCCAGGAGCGCGCTGCACCTCGAGACCGGGCGGGCCGCCGACCGCCTGCTCCTCGAGCAGCAGCCGGGGATCGCCGCGTGGATGGGGTTCGCGGACGAGCCGGGCCTGCGGGCGGTCGACGGGCTGATGCGACAGGTCTTCGAGCACGCCCGGCAGGTCGAGCACGTCCACACGTCCGTGTTCGACCGGTACCTGCGCGGCGGTTCCGAGGCGCGCGCCGTCGAGCCCACGCCAGAGGGCGTGCTCCGCGCCCTCGGCCGAGTGGCGCGCGAGCGCGGGGTCGTCCCGCCCGAGACCCTCGACCTGGTCGAGGCCGCCGAGATCCCCGACCCGGTCGCGTGGACCGACGGCGTCCGCGACGCCTTCCTCGAGCTGCTCCGCGCCGGCGAGCAGGGAGCGGCCATGCTCGAGGCGCTCGACCGGATGGACCTGTTCCGGCGCTACGTCCCCGAGTGGGGGCTCGTGCGCTGCCGCCCGCAGCGAGATCCGTACCACCGGTTCCCGGTGGACGTGCACCTGCTGCGCACGTTCGCGAACGTCGCCACGTTGCTCGACGATCCGGGTGAGGACCGCGTCGCGGCCGAGGCCACGTCGCTCGTGCTGGACCGTGACGGCGTGCTCCTCGGCGCGCTGCTCCACGACATCGGCAAGACCGGGGAGGGCGGGCACGTCGCCGTCGGGCGCCAGGTGGCCGCGCACGCGCTCGGTCGGATGCGCCTGCCCGAGGCCACCCGCTCGCTCGCCCACTTCCTGGTGTCCGAGCACCTACTGCTGCCCGACACCGCGACGCGACGGGACCTCGAGGACGACGACCTCGTGCTCGACGTCGCCTCGCGGGTCGGCGAGCCCGAGCGCCTGGCCGCGCTCTACCTCCTCGCGGTCGGCGACGCGCTCGCAACCGGTCCGGCGGCGTGGACGCCCTGGCGCCAGACGCTGATCCGCGAGCTCGTCGCGAAGGTCGAGCGCGTTCTCGAGCGAGGGGAGGCGGGACCCGAGACCGCCCAGCGGTTGGCCGAGCGCACCGGAGCCCTGCGCTCGCTCCTGCCCGACGTTCCCCCGGACGAGCTGGAGCGGTTCCTCGCCAGGATGCCGCGCTCGTACCTCCTCACGGTCCCGCCGGAGAGGATCGCCGAGCACCACGCGATCGTCGCCCCGCCGCTCGGCGCCCTCGAGGTGCGGACGTCGGCCGGTCTCGGCGCGCGCCCAGGGACGCACGCGCTCACGGTGGTCGCCGCCGACCGGCCAGGTCTGCTCGCGCTCGTCGCCGGCGCGCTGTCGCTCGCGGGGCTCTCGATCCTCACCGCGCAGGTCTTCACGACCGAGGACGGCGCGGCCGTCGACGTGTTCGAGGTCGAGGGCGTGTTCGAGGCCGAGATCTCCGAGGAGCGCTGGCGTGAGTTCCGCACGACGCTCCGCAAGGCGATCGAGGGGCGCGTCGAGCTCGAGCACCGCGTCGAGGCCAAGCGCCGGCACTATCCGCCCTCGCGGCACCAGATCCCGGTCCGCGTCGAGGTCGACACCGACGCCTCGGACTTCTTCACGGTGGTCGAGGTCGGCGCCGCCGACCGGATCGGGCTGCTGTTCGACGTCACGCGGACGTTCGCCGACCTCGGCCTGGACGTGCACCTCGCGAAGGTGGCGACGTACGGCGCCCGGGTGGTGGACGCGTTCTACGTGCGGGACGTGCTGGGCCGCAAGCTGGACGGGGAACAGGTCGCCGAGCTCGAGCGCGCGCTCATCGCCCGGCTCGGGGGGTGACGGGGGAGCTCCGGGCGCGCCCGACGTCGTCAGGGCCGAGACGGTACGGTGATGTCGCCGGCGACGATCCGAGCCCTGAGATCCTCGATGACCGGGCGAAGGTCGTCGATGAACCCGCCGCTGAAACTGATGTTCGTCGCTCCATCGGCCAAGTGGAAGTGCCGCGTCCCGCCCCTCAGCGTCCCAGCGACGTGGTCCCGCAGGACCGCCGTCAGCACCACGTCGTATCTCTTGACCATCGAGGTCAGGCAGTGCGCCCGCCAAGCCTCCCGGGTCTCCTCCGGAAGCTCCTCCAGTCCCGCGAGCATCCTGTACTGATCGACGTCGACGCCGATCACCCACAGCGGCCGGTCGAGCTGCCCCGACCAACGCTCCGCCGCGTGGAAGACCCCGAACCCGGACGAGCCGGCGGCCGTGTAGACGACGTCGGCGCCCTCCCGGTACAGAGCGTCGGCGACCTCCGAGGCGCTCCGGGGGTCCGCGTACCCCCAGTACCCGTCCGGACGGAGGTACTCGATCCGTACGTCGACGTCCGGGCGGACGGTTCGCGCGCCGGCAGCGAAGCCGGCCTCGAACCGATGGATGAGCGGAACCGGCGACCCGCCGACGAACCCGAGGCGTCCGGTCCCGCTCCGGAGCGCGGCCGCGGCCCCGGCGAGGAACGACCCCTGCTCCTCGTGGTGCACGAGGTACGTGATGTTCGGAACGTCGCCGGTCGCGTCGTTCGCGACGTAGCGGCGATCCGGATGCTCCCGAGCCACGGCCTCGAGGCCGGGGAGGTCGACGTTCGCGCTCCCGACCACGATCAGTCCGACCCCGATCTCGGACAGCCTGCGGAGCTCCGGCAGGAGCGGGTCCTTGGCCTCGAGCGCGACGACCCGGAGTACGGCGTGCAGCCCGAGCTCGTCGGTCGCCCGGTCGAAGCCCGTGCCGATCGCGTCGTTCCAGCCGCCGTCGCCGTAGCCCTCCCAGACGAGCGCCACGTCGGGGGAGCGCCGGACGACCTCCGGCCCCGCGATCCGTCCTTCCGAGATCGACGAGATCAGGTCGCCGAGGCGCGATCGCGAACGTCGCTCGAGTCGACGCCGGCTCGCCCGGTGGATCGCCATCTCCTGTTCCCCCTCTTCCCGCCGCTCGAGCGCCGCCGCGAGGAACCGCTGCTCTCGCGCCCCCGGCTCGATCCCCGCGCCGCGGCTCCACTCCTCGTAGCCGGCGAGCTGGCTGCCGCCGATCAGGTAGTCGGGATCTCGGCCGGATGCTTCCCACTCGTCGGTCGCTCTCGCGAGGGAATTCAGGCGGCGGATGTCATCGCGATGCTGCCCGATCCACGCGGCGAGGCGTTGCCACTCCCACAGGAGCGCCTCGTGGGCGACCTCGACCGTGGCCTCCCCCGTCGACGGCTCCCGGTCGAACGTCAGCAGTCGGTGCCGGCCGAAGGCCTCGAGGACGTCCGACACCGCAACGGGGTCGAGGCCGAGCTCGGTGAGCTCCCGAAGCGGGGTGCGCCGCCGGGCGTCCTTGGCTCCGACGTCGATCCGAACGAGGCGGAGGAAGACCTGGAGGCACGTTCGCCGTCCCTCCTCGTCGAGCCCTTCGTAAAGCATCTCGGACCGCCGGGAGACGAGGCCGCGGAGGCCACCGAGGGACCGGTACCCGTCCAGCGTGAGCTCGGAGCCGCTCCGGCGGTCGAACAGCTCGCTGAGCGAGAACTGCAGCAAGGGCAGACCCCCAGGACGGTCGGTGGTGTCGGCCAGGAGCTCGCCCAGGAGCGCGGGCTGCACCGTCACGCCGTTCCTCGAGGCCGGCTCCACGACCGCTTCCTCCAGCTCCTCCGTCGTCATGGGAAGGACGTTGACGACGTTCGCCGTGAACAGACTGGAGAACGTCGGATGCTGCAGGGGACGGTCGTAGAAGTCCGCGCGCAGGCTCGCGAGCGCCCGGACGTCGACGCCGGGATTCGTGAGGGCCGCGCCCAGGCGCTCGAGCACCTGGGCCGACTCGGCCTCGGCGCCGATCGAGAAGATCTGCTCGAACGGATCGATCACGAGGAGCACGGGCGTCCCCGTACGCGTCGGCGCGAGTGCGTCCTCGAGCTGAGCGAGCGGGCGGGTGCCGAAGAGCACCCTCGCGATCTCCCACCGCTCGGAGCCCGGGACCGCGCCGGCTCGGAGGGCGGGGAGGAGCCCGGCATTCACTGCGCTGGACTTGCCGCAGCCGGAGGGACCGACGACCGAGACGAGACGCGTCCGCGATGCGAGCGCGGCGAGCAGTTCGCGCACCAGTCTGTCGCGTCCGAAGAAGTCCCGCGCGTCGTGCTCGTCGAACGCCCGAAGGCCCTTGTACGGGTTGCGGACCTCGGCCGTCGCCGTCTCAGCCCGGGCGGCGGTCAGGGTCGCGTCGTGCAGCAGGATCCGCTCCTGCACGTTTCGAAGCGAAGGCGACGGATCCAGCCCGAGCTCCTCGGCCAGGGTCGCCTGGAACGTCTGGAAGGTCCGGAGCGCCTCGGCGTGGCGCCCCAGCCGGTAGAGGCAGAGCATCTCGAGCTCGCGGAACCGCTCCCGTAGCGGGTCCCGAGCGATCCCGGTCCGCACGTGTGCGAGCGCCTCCTGTGCACGACCCAGCTCGAGCTCCGCGGCCGCGAGCACTTCGAGCGCGTCCAGGTGCAGCGCGGTGAGCTGGAGGATCTTGGACTGGGCGAACTCGTCGTAGGTGAAGTCCGCGAGCGGCGACCCGCGCCAGAGCTCGAGCGCTTCTTGGAGGGGGCGGACCGCTCCCTCATGATCACCGCGTTCGGCGCGCCCCCGTGCCTCGGTCACCAGGCGCTCGAACCGACGGGCGTCGAGTGCCTCCCCGTCCACGTGGAGCAGGTAGCCGGGGGGCCGGGTCTCGATCGCGGACGTGCCTGCCGACCCGAGCGCCCTGCGGAGCTCCGACACGTAGATCTGGACCGAGTGGGCGGCCGTCCTCGGGGGGTCCTCACCCCAGACCAGGTCGATCAGCCGGTCCGTGGGCACGATCTCGCCGGCGTGCAGGAGCAGGACGGTGATCAGCGTCCGCTGCTTCCCGAACCCGAGCGTGACCGGGTGCCCGTCGCGCACGACCTCCAATGGTCCGAGGATCCGGTACTCCACGGGGATCCCGGAGGGCTCGACCATGGGGTTCGGCGAACGACCCGTCTCCACGGGCCCATCATCACGCGCGACACGTTCGCGTGCGAACGAAGGAGACGGGTCGATGCCCGCCTCCCTCGTCGCTCCGACGTCTGGCTCGGTCACGGGGCTCCGACCAGCGCGACCTCCTCGCCATGCGGTGCAGGCAGATGCTCGAGGCCCGGACCGGTGCCCGTCGGCGCCCGGTCGAGCCTGGCCCCGGCCTGCATGTCGGCGATCGTGACCAGACCGGGCCCGGTGCCCGTGACCGCGTTCTCGGCCCAGTCGCGCTGCAGGTCCGCCACGAGCGCCAGACCCGCGCCCGTCCCCGTAACGGCGATCCGCGTCTCGGACGGCTGGACACGCGCCCACATGGCCTCGTACGCGTCGACCGTCGCCTCGGCACGGGCCCGCTGGATCTCCTGGACGCGGGCGACGTCCTCGCCGCCGGTCGTCAGGACGAAGGCCAGCCATCCGGCGAGCACCCCTGCGACGACGCCGGCGCCCAGCACCAGCAACCTGCGTTGGATCCGCGGAACGGTGACCGGGATCCCGCCGGCGATCCCACCACGCTCCCTCACCCGAACGGCCATCGCGTCCTCCTTCCTCCCTGGCCCCGAGCGCTCAGGTGGCTCGGGATCCGCCTTCCGAGGGCACGTTCGCGCAGGGTGCTCCACCGAGACCCGACCGCCGCTCTAGCGACGCTCTATCCCAACCACGAGCCGGCGCATTGACGCTCGAGCTGCCGCCCGAGACACTTCGCCGATCGTGACCACGTTCACCCGACCGGGCGAGGCCACGCTGGGTGCGCTCGCCGCGAACTGCGGTCACGCGTACCTGGCCGGGGCGCGTGCGACCGGCCGGCCGTGGATCGAGGACGAGGACGTCGTGATGTCCGATCTCGGGCTCCCCATCGCCTTGTCGGCGAACAACGCGACCCTGCTCCGGCCCCTGAGCGATCCGGACGGCGGCGCCGGCGTCGCGGCTCGGACCGAGAGGTTCTTCACCGGACCGGGCGGCGGCTACCAGGCGTGGAGCCTCTGGCCCGTGGACCTCGAGCCGTTCGGGTTCTCTCGCTCGACGTCGCCCTGCATGGTCCGCGAGCCCGGCGGGGAGCGCCGCCCGCCGCCGCCCGAGCTCGACGTGGTGGAGGTCGGCGACGACGCGGGCATGCGCGAGGTCTGGGCGCTCGTCGACGAGGTGTTCGGCCGCGGCCGTGCCCCGGAGCCCCTCTGGGACACCCGCGTGCTGAGCGAGGACTATCGGGTCTGGCTCGGGCTGGTCGACGGGCGGGCCGTCGCGACCGCCACGGCGTCGGTGAGCGACGGGTTCGTCGGCGTGTACGTCGTCGCCACGCGTCCGGAGGCGCGTGGCCGCGGCTACGGTGAGGCGGTCACGTGGGCAGCCACGCTGTGCCGGCCCGAGCTGCCGGCGACGCTCCAGGCGAGCGAGATGGGCAAGCCCGTGTACGAGCGGATGGGCTATCGGACGGTCGCCGACTTCACGGTCTGGGTGCGTTCGGAGCGCATCCTGCGGGGCTGATCGGAGTCGTTCAGCGGCTGTCGAGGATCCCGATGAGGCGGTCGGCCATCGTCGGGCTCGCGCCCTCGTCCTCGTGCTTGAAGTAGCAGAAGACGTCGTGGCCGGCCTCCAGCGCGGGGGCGATGCGATCGGCCCACGCCTTCAGCTCGTCGTTGGTGTACTCGGTCTTGCGCAGCCGCAGGAACCCGAAGGGCTCCCACGACAGGTCGTCGGGGCCGGGGTCCTGCTCGTCGGTCTCGGCCACGCACCACGCCACGCCCTGGGCGAGGAGCAGGTCCCGCGCCTCGCGCCACGACGGGTGGCGGAACTCCATCGCCGCGCGCGGCTGGGGCGGGAGGTAGCCGACGAACGTCTCGATCAGCGCCCGGTCGTAATGCAGGCTCGGCGGGCACTGGTACAGCACCGTGCCGAGCCGATCGCCGAGCACCTTCGCGGCCGCGAGGAAGTCGCGGACATCGTCGTCCGTGTCGGCCAGGCGCTTGAAGTGCGTGATGCGCTGGTTCGCCTTCAGCGTGAAGCGGAAGTGCTCGGGGGTCTGCTCGCGCCACGTCGTGAGGGACTTCTCGCTCGGGTAGCGGCGGAACGTGTAGTTGATCTCGACCGAGGGGAACCGGCTCGCGTAGTACGCGAGCATCTCGCGGTTCTTCAGCCCCTCCGGGTAGAAGACGCCGTGCTTCCACTCGTCGTAGGAGAAGCCGGACGTGCCGACATACAGCGTTCCGGTCACGGATGGATCCTCCCACGATCGTGTCGGAAACGCGGAGGGCCCTCAAGGCCGCCCATGACCGTTCGCAGGTGCGCCGCACCTGCCTCCACGAAGTCCCCCGGGTGGCGGGACCACTGACCGACCGCGCGTCGACGCACGGGGTCTAGCGTGGTGGTGGAGGTGAGGGAACAGATGGGTTGTTGCTGGCACCATCACCATGGGCCGTGGTGCTGGGGCGAGGACCCGCGTGCCTACGAGGACATGCCACGGCGCCGGGAGCGCTGGGAGCGTTGGGAGCGCGGACCCGGCGGCAGGGATCTGGAGGAGCGGCAGCGGGAGCTCGAGCGAGAGCTCGAAGAGCTGCGCGAGCAGATCCATGCGCGCGAGCCTCGCTCCGGGTAGCGGGCACCCGTCCCGGGTCGCGCTCGCGTTCGGGCCGGTCCCGTCTCGACGGCTGGGCCGGAGCCTCGGGATCAACAACGTCCCGCCGAAGGTCTGCAGCTACGGGTGCGTGTACTGCCAGGTGGGAGCCACCCCGAGCCCGCAGCTCGAGCCTCGACCGATCTACCCGCCCGAGGAGCTCGCGGGGGCCGTGGCCCGTCAGGTCGAGCAGGTCCGCGAACGCGGCGAGTCGATCGACTACCTGACGTTCGTCCCGGATGGGGAGCCGACCCTGGATGCGAACCTCGGTCGCGAGATCGAGCTGCTCCGACATCTCGAGATCCCGATCGCCGTCATCTCCAACGGCTCCCTCGCGTGGAGACCGGAGGTCCGGGGCGCGCTCCGGACGGCGGACTGGGTCTCGGTGAAGGTCGATGCCGTCCGGGAGGCCACCTGGCGTCGGGTGAACCGCCCGACGGAGGAGCTCGCGCTCGAGACCGTGCTCGAGGGGATCCGCGACCTCGCCCGAGGCTTCCCCGGGCGCCTGGTCTCGGAGACGATGCTCGTGAGGGGTCTGAACGACGACGCGGCGTCCGTGCGCCGGGTCGCCGGATTCCTCGGCGACGTCGGCATCGCGGCGGCGTACCTCGCGATCCCGACGAGGCCGCCGGCCGAGCCGGAGGTACGCGGCCCGACCGAGGCGGCGGTCGTCCGCGCGCACCAGATCCTGAGCGGACGGGTGCCCGCCGTCGAGTACCTCGTCGGGTACGAGGGTGACGCCTTCGCGTCGAGCGGCGACGCGAGAGCGGATCTGCTCTCGATCGGCGCCGTCCACCCGCTCCGCGAGTCCGCGGTTCGCGCGCTGCTCGACGGCAGCGGCAGCGGGTGGGACGTCGTCGAGGACCTGGTGCGCGACGGCCTCCTCGTCCCCGTGACGCACGCGGGTGAGCGGTTCTACGTGCGCCGGTTCCACGAACGAGCGTCCTCGTGAGCGTTCGGGGCTGCCACGTGGGATCGCGCGTCCGGTCGGCGGGAGCGCCTCCATGAAGATCGTCACGTGGAACGTCAACTCGATCACGATGCGGCTGAGCCGCGCGAAGCAGGTGCTCCTGCGCCATGCCCCGGACCTGCTGTGCCTCCAGGAGCTGAAGACCTCGGTCGAGGCCTTCTCCGCCGAGGAGTTCGAGGCCATCGGATACCGAGCCGTCGTGCACGGTCAGCCCGGCCGCAACGGCGTCGCCCTGCTCACGCGCTCCCCGCTCGAGGACGTGACGCGAGGATTCCCGGAGGACCCGCTGCCGGACCAGGCGCGCGTGGTCGCGGGAACGGTGGACGGGCTGCGCGTCGTCGGCGTCTACGTGGTGAACGGCCGGGCGGTCGGGACGCCGGAGTATCAGCAGAAGCTCCGCTGGCTCGATGCGCTCGTGGGATGGCTCGGCTCCGCGTACGAGGTCGATCGGCCCGTGCTCGTGCTGGGGGACTTCAACATCGCCCCGACGGATCTGGACGTCCACGATCCCGAGCTCTGGCGGGATCGGATCATGTGCAGCGCACCCGAGCGGGAGCGCCTCCAGGTGCTCCTCGATCTCGGCTACGTGGACCTCGTGCGCCGGTGCGAAGCCGGCCCGGGCCCGTTCACGTGGTGGGACTACCGGGCTGGGGCGTTCCACCGGGGGTGGGGTCTGCGCATCGACCTGGTCCTCGGCACGGGTCCGGTCGCCGAGCGATGCACCGAGGGTCGGGTCGACCGGGACGAACGCAAGCCCACCTTCGGGGAGGGCAAGCCGAGCGATCACGCCCCCGTCGTCGTCACGTTGCGCGACCCGTAAGGGGCCCGGTCTCGCCCGCGGCGAGGATGGCCCGTCCATCTGCGAGGATGCATGCATGGACGCGCCGGAAGTACGTGGCGACCTCGGCGAGAGCCGCAGCGGGGTCTCGGCCGTTTGGATCGCGCCGAAGGGCTCGGTCGCGTGGCTGATCGTGGCGCACGGGGCGGGGGCGGGCATGGATCACCCGTTCCTCGCCGGGTTCTGCCGCGCGATGGCCGAGCACGGCGTCGCGACCGCCCGGTTCGACTTCCACTACATGAACGCGGGACGGCGCTCGCCCGACGCCGAGCCCTCGCTGCGCGCGGCGTGGAACGAGGCGTTCACGGGCGTCCGGGCGTTGGCGGGCGCCGTGCCGGTGCTCGCGGGCGGGAAGTCGCTCGGCGGGCGGATCGCCTCGTTGTGCGTGGCCGACGGCATGGACGCGGCGGGCCTGGTGTTCCTGGGCTACCCGCTCCACCCGCCGGGCAAGACCGAGCGCCTGCGCGCCGAGCACCTCGCACGGATCACCGTGCCGATGCTCTTCCTCCAGGGCACGCGAGACCCGTTCGCGCAGCCCGAGCTCCTCGCGATGGTGCTCGAGCAGCTTAGGAAGCGGGCGACGCTCGTGCCGATCGAGGGCGGCGACCATTCGTTCAACGTCCGCGGCGTGAAGGCGGACCCGCGGGAGGTCGGCGCCGGCCTGGCCGAGCGCGCGGGCCCGTTCGTCCGACGCGTGGTCGGGGCCTGAGGTGCCGCGCAAGCACCGCCGGCGGCCCGAGGAGCCGCTCGGCCCGCTTCGCCGCCCGCAGGGGGAGGCCCCGATGTGGGCGCTCGTGCCGTGGGCCGAGGTCCGGCGTGTCTCGAACGAGAAGCCGTACCGCTGCCCCGGTTGCCAGCTGGAGATCCGGCCGCTCGTCTGGCACTTCGTCGTGGTGCCGCAGGACGACCCGGACGAGCGCCGCCACTGGCACGAGGGCTGCTGGCGCGTCGAGCTCAACCGCACCCGCGGCAAGTGGCGCGCCGACGAGATCTGACCCCGGAACCGCCACATCGCGCCGCGCCGAGGACTAGCATCGCCGCTGATGGAGACCCGGACCGAGCCCGCCATGTGCCCGGCGCCCGAGTCGAAGCGGCCGCCGTGCGACGAGTGCGGGCACCCGATGGAGCCGGAGCACGCCCACCATCGGTGCCCCGCGTGCGGGTACATCCTGCCCTGCTGCGGATGGTAGGCCGGTCGCTATCATCGGCGACGTGCCGAGCCGTGAGGTCCGCGCCGTCCTGCGTCAAACGCCCGGGGGTTGGGTCGGGCGAGTCGCCGGGATCCCGGATGAGGTCGAGGCGAAGACGCGCGAGGGATGTCTGGGCGCCATGCGCCGGGTGGCCGGCGCGCACGCCACGCTCACGGTCGAGGTGACCCCGGCGCTCGTCGGCGTCTCGGAGGCCGCGGCGATCCTCGGCTGGGACCGCCGGCGGGTCATCACCTACGTCGACCGTGGCTCGTTCCCCGAGCCCGTCGAGCACCTCGCGTCGGGCCGCGTGTGGCGGCGGGACCAGGTCGAGGCGTTCGCGCGCGAGTTCGCGCGCCGGCAGGCGCGGCG
>DAIUEM010000024.1:0-13901 GCA_036845105.1 Actinomycetota bacterium
CGATGTTCATGATCAGCGCCGAGAGCACCTGCGACGTCTCGTCGTGCAGCTCGCGCGACAGGCGCCGGCGCTCCTCCTCCTGGACGGTCAGGGTCTTGCGCAGCAGGCCCTGCAGCGCCTGCTCCTTCTGCTGAAGGCTCTCGAGGAGATCGGCGTTGCGCACCGCGACGCCCACGAGCCCCGCGAGCGAGCCGAGCATGTCTCGCTCGGAGTCGTCGAGGGCGCGCGGCGGGTCCCACGCCACGCCGATCACGGCCAGGCATCGCTCGCCGATGCAGGCGGGCGAGAACGCCCACTCCACCGGGTCGCTCTCGGCGACGTCCTCGAGGAGCCCGGCCGACGTCAGCACGCGGCCCTCGGTCGAGACGCGCGCGACGACCCCGCCGTCCGGCGGCCGAGATCCCCACACCGCCTCGGGCGCCTCCTGCTCCGAGCGCCAGATGGCCACCCCGCTCGCCGCGAGCGCGGAGCCGACCTGCCCGGCCGCCCGGCCGAGCACCTCGGTCAGCCCGGCGCCGGAGGTGAGCAGCGACTGGAGCTCCTCCATGCCCTCCAGCTCTGAGCGCAGGTCGTCGGCGGTCTCCCGCAGATCGGTGGCCTGGTGCTGGAGCTTGTCGGCCATCTCGTTGAACGTCGTCGAGACCTCGGAGAGCTCCCAGGACCGAAACTCGGGCAGCCGGACGGACAGGTCGCCCTGGCCGAGCCGCTCCGCGGCCTCACCGACGTCCGCGAGCGGCCGGAGCACGCTCCTGCGGATCGCCCAGACCGACAGGACGATGCCCACGAGCAACGGGATCGCCGCGATCACGAGCGAGGTCCGCGCGCTCTTGACGAGCTCGTCCTGAAAGGGGCGCTCGTCGAGTCGAACCTCGACGGCGCCGAGCACGTCCGACGCCTCCGAGTGGCAACCGACGCACTCCGGCTGCTTCGGGACGGGGACGAAGACGGACAGGATCCCGTCGCCGGCCGACGTGACGGTTCGGTTGTCGTCCATCGAAGACAGGAGCGCGGCTCGGGCCGGCTCGGTCAGGCCGAGGTTGGGATCGGACGTCACCCACGGCGTCGCGGCGCGCCGGTAGACGGTGACGGACTCGATGAGGTCGCCCTCCTGGACGTTCTTCACGGACTGCTGGATGTCCTCGGGCGAGTTGTTGAGCATGCTCACCTCGAGGCTGTCCTCGGCCGTGCGGGCGACGACGATCCCGGCCTCCGTCCACTGCTCCTCCATCCGGCCGGTCTCCAGCCGCGCCATGATCGCGAGCGCGATGGCCGAGGCGGCGCCGAGCAGGATGGCCATCCAGATCATCACCCTGGCTTCCAGGCGCACGAGACACCCCCTTGCCCGCTACTTCAACCCATCCCTAGGGCGCCGAAGTAGGGCGTGGGACCCCCCGCCGCGAGGCCGTCCGGTCCCCGCGTCCGTCCGGACGGGCGTGGACCCGATGCCGTCCGGCCTGACGAGCCTCAGGCGTGCACGGCGGGCGCAGGCTGGTACGCGCACGCCGGATCCTCGGCCAGCGCGTCGCCGAAGGTCGCGAACGCTCGGGCGCGGGAGCCGCCACAGGTGTCGGCGTACGTGCAGACCCCGCAGCGGCCGCCGAACTCGGTCGCCCTGATCGAGCGCAGCAGCGGATGGTCCCGATAGAGCGCGACGATGTCGTCGCGCTTCACGTTGCCGAGCCGGTACGGCAGGAACCCTGCGGGATAGACGTCCCCGTCGTGCCCGACGAACAGGATCCCCTTGCCGTCACGGGTCCCGACGCTCTGCGCGCGCGATCCGCCGGGCTCGCCCAAGCGCTCGCGCAGGCGGGCGGTCAGGCGCTCGTACCGAGGTCCGAGCCCGAAGGTCGTCACCGGGTCCGCGTCCGGCCCGGCCTCACGGCGCTCGGAGACGACGCGGCGGAAGAACGGCGCCTCGACCGTGCGCACGATGAACCCGTAGCGGGAGGCCTCGTACAGGAAGTGGACGACCTCTTCGTTCTCGGCGGGCGTGAGCTCCTCGAGCTCGGAGCCCCGGCCCACGCGGATCAGGAAGAAGACCTCCCAGATGTGCGCGCCCCAGTCGGAGAGGAGCGCGGCCACGTCGGCCAGCTCCTCGACGTTGCGCCGCATCACCGTCGTGTTGATCTGGACGGTGTGGCCCTCGTCGACGAGCATCCGCACGGCCTCCTCCGTCCTGCGGAAGTGGTCCTCCACGCCGCGGACGCCCTCGTGCGTCGCGGCGGTGGCGCCGTCGAGGCTGATCGACACGGTCTTCGCGCCCGCCTCCCGCATCCGGACCGCTGCCTCGCGCGTCAGCAGCGGCGTCACGCTCGGCGCGAACCCGATCGGCATCCCGTACGACCTGGCGCGCGCGGCCAGGTCGAACAGGTCGGCGCGCATGAACGGATCGCCGCCGGTGAAGACGATGACCGGGAACCGAGGCGTGAACGCGCGGAGGTCGTCGATCAGCTCCATGCCCTGCTCGGTCGTGAGCTGACCGGGCATGGCCTCCGCGATGGCCTCGGCGCGGCAGTGCTTGCACGCGAGCTTGCAGGCCCTCGTCGTCTCCCAGAACAGGAGGATCGGCGCCCGATCGAAGTTCACCGGCATGTCTACCCCAGGATCTGCGCGATGTACGTCTCGAGCGTGGCCGCGTCGATCGGGCCGACGTGCTTGGTCCGGATGACACCGTCCGCGTCGATGAAGAACGTCTCCGGGTAGCCGAAGACCCCGTACTCGGCCCCGAGCGCGCCGTCGCCGTCGACGACGCTGTGGTACTCGATGCCGAACTCCTCCTCGAAGGCCAGCGCGTCCGGCTCGGCGTCCTTCGAGTCCACCCCGAGGAAGACCACGCCGCGATCCCGCCATCCGGACTCGGCGGCGGCGAGGATCGGCGCCTCCTCGCGGCAGGGTCCGCACCACGATCCCCAGAAGTTCAGGACGACGGGCTTGCCCTCCAGGTCGGACAGCGCGAGCGTCTGCGCCTTCCCGTCGCCACCGCCGCCGGCGGGCAGCTTCCAGCCTCCGTCGTTCCCGCCGGCGAGGAGCGGGAGCTCGAAGTCGGGCGCCGCGCGGCCGAACGGATCCTGGCCCAGGCCGCCGCCGTTCCGGGCCTCGAGCGCCACCCACACCATCGCCAGCGCCAGCCCGAGCACGATCGCGCCGATCGCGAACCCGCGACCACGGCCGCCTCCCGATGGCGACGGCGGAATCTCGTCCCGGAACAGGTCGTCGTCGGCCGTGAGCGGCGGCGTTGCAGGTGCAACGTCCCCGTCGCCCCCGGCGAGCGCGACCCCCTCGTCCCGGTCGGAGCGACCCTTCATGTCGGCGACCATCCCACCGCGGCCACCACCCGCCATTGGACCTTCGGCCCGAGCGTGGAGGGTCACCGGGCCCATACCGACCTTAGGGCGCGGTCGGACCATTTCCCCCAAAGAGGGCAACGACGCACCGATTTCGCCGTTCGGCCCTCTGACCAGCGAGAAGGGGGACGGAGAGATGCCTCGGATCGCAGAGGACGACGACTACGGGTTCCCCGACGACGAGCCGCCCGAAGGTTTCGAGCGCCGGCCGAGCCGATTGCCGCTCGTGCTCCTCGGCGTCGCGGTCGTCGCCGCCCTGTTCGCCGTCGGCTACACGATGTTCACGCGCTCGACCGTCTACTACCACACGGCGACCGAGGTCCTCGAGATGACGGGCGAGCACGTCCGGCTCTCCGGTCAGGTCGTGGACGGCACGATCGAGTCCGACGCCACCGCCGGGACGGTCGCGTTCTCCGTGAGCGATGGCACCTCCACGGTGCCGATCCTCTTCGAGGGACCGATGCCCGACACGCTCCGCGACGAGGGCGAGGCCGTCGCCGAGGGCGAGCTGGGGACCGACGGCGTGTTCCACGCCGACAAGCTGTTCGCCAAGTGTCCGTCGAAGTTCGAGTCCAGGACCGCGGAGCCCCAGTAGCCGTGGACGGCACCCCCGCGCTCGGGATCGCCCTCACGCAGGTCTCGAAGGCGTTCGGCGCGCAGCTCGCGCTCGACCACGTCGACCTTCGGATCGAGCGGGGATCGTTCGTGGCGGTCATGGGCGCGAACGGCGCCGGCAAGACGACCCTGCTGAAGGTGATCTCGGGGCTGGCCGCGCCGACGGCCGGCAGCGTGCGCATCGCCGGCATCGAGATGCGCAAGGCCGGCCCGAAGCTCCGGGCCCTCGTGGGCGTCGTCTCGCACGAGACGATGCTCTACGCCGACCTCACCACCGAGGAGAACCTCCGGTTCCACGCCAAGCTCTTCGGCCTCCGCCACCCGGAGGAGGCCGTGATGCGCGCGGTCGAGCGCCTCGACGTGGCCCACGTGCTCGACAGACCGGTCCGCGCTCTCTCCCGCGGTACCCGGCAACGCGTGGCGCTCGCCCGCGCGCTCCTCCACGACCCGGCCGTCATCCTGCTCGACGAGCCGTACACCGGGCTGGACGAGGCGGCCGCCGCCTCCCTGTCCGAGCTGCTCGAGGAGCTCGCGACGCCCGAGCGGATCCTCATCCTCACGCTCCACGACGTCGTGCGCGCGCTCTCGGGGCCGCGGCGACTGGTCGTCCTGTCGGGCGGGCGGATCGCGCTCGACGAGCCGATCGTGGGGAGCACGGACCGCATGGCCGAGGCGTACCTCGGCCTGCTCCGAGCGGAGGCACACCGATGAGCGTCCTGGCCCCCGCCTTCACGATCGCCCGCAAGGACCTGCGTTTGGAGATGAAGACGCGCGACGTGATCGCCTCGGTGGGGCTGTTCGTCCTGCTCGTCGTCGTCACCGCGAGCTTCTCGTTCCCGACCGGCGGCGAGGGTCGCGAGGGCGTCGCGGCCGGCGTCCTGTGGATGGCGTTCCTGTTCGCCGCGCTGCTCGGCATGGGGCGCTCGATGGCGCTCGAGAAGGAGGACGCGTGCCTCGAGGGGCTGCTGGTCTCGCCCGCCCCGCGCGAGGCCGTGTTCCTCGGCAAGCTCTTCGCGAACCTCGGCTTCACCTTCGCGGTGGAGCTCGTGATCCTGCCCGTGTTCATCGTCCTGCTCCAGCTCCGGCCGGGAGGCGGGACGTGGCTGGTCGTGCTCGGGACGTTCCTGGGGACACTCGGACTCGTGACCGTCGGCACGCTCTTCGCCGCGATGGCGGTCAACACCCGCGGCCGGGAGGCGATCCTGCCGCTGCTCGTGATGCCCGTGTCCGTGCCCGCGATGGTCGCCGCCGTGAAGGTGAGCGAGGCCGGGTTCTCGGGCGGCATGGCGGACGGCACGCTCTCGTGGCTGCTCCTGCTCGTGGGCTACGACGTCCTGTTCCTGTTGGTCGCCCTCGCGACGTTCCCGTACGTGACGGAGGAATGAGGTGGACGACGTGAAGACGGATGCGCTGCAACAGCCGGTGGGGGAGCTCCGTCCCGACGCCGTCGCCGGGCCCGGCTCGAGGTCCCGGCGGCGTCTGTGGGGCATCGCGACCCTCGTGACGCTGCCGGTCCTGCTGGGGATGGCCCTGTTCTGGGCGCCCGAGGACGCGAACCAGGGCGCCGCCCAGCGGATCTTCTACATCCACGTGCCGAGCGCGTGGATCGGGTTCCTCGCGTTCTTCGTCGTGTTCGCCGGGAGCGTCGCGTTCCTCGCGACCGGCAAGCGACGGTGGGACGACCTGGCCTCCTCGTCGGCAGAGGTGGGGGTCGTGTTCACCACCGCGGTGCTCGTCACGGGACCGCTCTGGGGTCGCCCGGTCTGGGGCGTCTACTGGACGTGGGACCCGCGGCTCACGAGCTTCCTGATGCTCTGGCTGATCTACCTCTCCTACATCGTGCTGCGGGGCTACGTCCCCGAGCCGACCCGCCGCGCGAGGTTCTCGGCGGTCCTCGGCATCGTCGGGTTCCTCGACGTGCCGATCGTCTACCTGTCGGCGCGATGGTGGCGCTCCGAGCACCCCACGCAGTTCGTCGTCGAGAGCGGCGACCTGCCCCCCGAGATGCTGGCGACGCTCCTCGTCGGGCTCGCCGGGTTCACGTTCCTGTTCCTGTACCTGCTGTCCGTGCGCCGCTCCGTCGCCCGCCTGCGCGCGCAGCGCGAGCTCGAGGAGGTGGCCCGATGAACAGCACCGGCTACGTGATCGTCGCCTACGTCGGGGCGGGGCTGCTCTACGGCCTGTACCTGCTCTGGCTCCTCGTACAGGAGCGCAGGCTGGGGAGGAGGAACCGTGACGCTGCTCGGTAACTTCGCGCTCCTCCTCGGTCTGATCTCGGCCGGGTACGCCGTCGTGGTGGGAGTCGCGGGCGCGAGGAGCGGACGCGAGGAGCCGATCCGCAGCGCGGAGGGCGCCATGAAGGCCGCCGCCGTGTCGCTGTCGGTGGCCGCGCTCGCGCTGATCGTGCTCCTGCTCCGCAAGGACTTCCGCGTCGAGTACGTCGCCCAGTACACGAGCGAGGACCTGTCGGTCTTCTACACGGTCGGGGCGTTCTGGGCCGGTCAGGCCGGCTCGCTGCTGCTATGGGCGTGGACGCTCGCGCTGATCGGCGCCGGGGTGATCTTCCAGAACCGGGCGCGCAACCGCGACCTCATGCCGTGGGTGACCGTCACGCTCGGCGTGGTCCTCGCGTTCTTCACCGTGCTCGTGACCTTCTACGCGAACCCGTTCGGGACCCTGCCGGTCGCGCCCGCGGACGGCCAGGGCCTCAACCCGCTGCTGCAGAACTACGGGCAGTGGGTGCACCCGATCGCGCTGTACCTCGGATTCGTCGGGTTCACCGTGCCGTTCGCGTTCGCCGTCGCGGCCCTCGTCACCGGACGGCTCGGGGACCGCTGGATCCGCTCGGTCCGCCGCTGGGCGCTCTGGGCCTGGGTGCTCCTCACGGCGGGGGTCCTCTTCGGCGCCCGCTGGGCCTACGTCGAGCTCGGCTGGGGCGGCTACTGGGCCTGGGACCCGGTCGAGAACGCCAGCCTGCTCCCCTGGATGATCGGCACGGCCTATCTCCACTCGGTCGTCGTGCAGGAGAAGCGGGGCATGCTGCGGGTATGGAACGTCTCGCTCGCCGTCGCCGCGTTCGTGATGTCGCTGTTCGGCACGTTCCTCACGCGCTCGGGGATCATCTCCTCGGTCCACGCGTTCGCCGAGTCCTCGATGGGACCGCTGCTCATCGGCCTCACCTTCGTCACGATCGCGGTCGGCACGGCGCTCATCGTGTGGCGACTGCCCCAGCTGCGCGCGAGCGGACGGATCACGTCGCTCGCGTCGCGAGAGGCCTCGTTCCTGCTGACGAACCTCCTGTTCGTGGGCATGACGATCGTCGTCCTCTGGGGGACGATCTACCCGATCGTCAACGAGGCGATCCGCGGCGTCGAGATCTCGGTCGGACAGCCGTTCTTCAACGCGCTCATGGCGCCGCTCGCGATCGTCACGATCGCGCTGGTCGGCGCGTGCCCGCTCCTGGCGTGGCGGCGGGCGTCGGCCCAGCACCTGAAGCGCAACTTCGCGATGCCGCTCTCGATCGGCGCGACGGTGTTCCTCGGGCTCGCGATCGCGAACCGCGGCGAGCGCCTGCTGATCGTGACGGTGCTCGCGATCGGCGCGTTCGTCCTCGCGACCGTCACGGCCGAGATCTATCGCGGCCTCAGCGCCCGCCATGACCACCACGGCGAGTCCTGGCCCCGGGCGATCCTGAACCTGTTCGCGTTCACGCCGCGCCGGTACGGCGGCCCGATCGTCCACGCCGGCGTCGTGATCATGCTCGCCGGCATCTTCTTCAACATCGGGATGAAGCAGGAGGCGGAGGCGCAGCTCGGCATCGGCGAGTCCGTGCGTATCGCCGGCGCAACCGTCACGTTCGAGGACCTGACCTTCGAGCAGAGCCCGTCGAAGTTCGCCCTCATCGGGATGTTCCGGGTGACCGCTGCGGACGGCGAGGACCTCGGCACGATCCGGTCGGAGCAGGCGGAGTACACGGGTCAGCAGCGCGTGACCGAGGTCGGGATGCGCTCGACGGTCGGCGCGGACCTCTACATCGTCATGAACAACGTCGACCCGACCGAGCGGGTGGCGAGCGTGCTGGTGGTCCACGAGCCGGGCGTCTTCTGGATCTGGACCGGGATGATCGTGATCGTGGCGGGCGGCGTCCTCGCCGCCTGGCCGTGGCGCACCGACCGAGCCGCGCGCGGCGGACTCGAGGAGCTCGAGATCCCGAGCGCGTTCGAGGAGCCGGAGGTGGCCCGATGATCCCGGCCGCGATCGCCTCCTTCGCCCTGCTGATGGTCGTCGCGTACCTGATCGGGCGACCGTTCGTCGCCCCGCTGCGGTACACGAGGGCCGCGTCGCTCGAGCAGCTGCTCGCGGACCGCGACCGTCTGCGGGCTCAGCTCCGCGAGCTCGACATGGACTTCGAGACCGGCAAGCTCGCACAGGAGGAATACGAGAAGCTGCGCGCCCGACGCCTCCAGCAGATCGAGGCGACCACACGGGCGATCCACGACGCGGAGACCACGGAGGAGGGCCGCTCGGGCGTCCGCGCGGAGGCGGCCGCCCCGATCGCGGCCCCCGAGGACCTCGAGCGCGAGCTCGAGCGCCGGATCTCGGAGCGCAAGCGTCTGCTCGAGGAGCTCGAGGCGCACGCGTGCCCCGGATGCGGCACGACGATCGATCCCGAGGACCGGTTCTGCCGCAAGTGCGGGGCCGACCTGGCGACGGCGGAAACGAGGTGAGCGGCTGATGACGAAGGACATGCGACGGGCTTCGCGGGTGCTCCGCCTCGCGCTGCCGGCCCTGCTCGCCGCGGCGGTGCTTGCGGCCGGCCCGAGCGCCGCGGCGCAGACGCCCGGCTCGATCGAGGGGAAGGTGGTGAACGGAACCGAGGACGCCCCCGCCGCCGGCATCGAGGTCACGCTCCAGCTCTTCTCGGCGGACGCGGATCTGGGCTCGTCGTCCACCACGAGCGATGCGAGGGGACGCTTCTCGTTCGGCGAGCTACCCGCCGACGTCGCCGGGTACCAGCTCTCGGCGACGTTCGAGGGTGCGACCTACCGCTCGGCCGCGGCCGGCTTCACGGCAGGTCAGGCGGTCGAGGAGACGCTCACCGTCTGGGAGCCCACGACCGACCCGAAGGAGGTCGTCCTCACGGATCTCATCGTCTGGGTCGACCGCGAGGGCGACGGCGTCGCGATCCAGCACGACTTCGCCTGGACGAACGGAGGCGACGCGGCGTACGTGGGCGATGGCGACGGTCCGGTCACGGTGCCGCTCCCGCCGGGCGCGACGAACCTCCAGTTCCTGGGGACGTTCCTCGAGAACCCCGGCGACGTCGTCGGCCAGAGCTACGTCTCGGACGCGCCGATCGTCCCGGGGGACACGACGGCGACGCTGCGCTACAACGCCCCGCCGCTGTCGGACCTCACGCTCGCGATGCCGTTCGCCACGACGAGCGTGCAGCTGTTCGTCCCGCAGGACGTCTCGGTGAACGCGACGGCCCTCCGGATGGCCGGGACGATCGAGGACCAGGGCGTCACCTACCAGGTGTACGCGGCCGAGAACGTCGCGGCCGGCACCACGATCGACGTCGCGATGACGCAGGGCGAGGCCGGCGGGTCCGGGGGCGCGAACACGGCGATGTGGATCCTGCCCGGCGTCGCGGGTCTCGCGCTCATCGGCGGCCTGGTCGCGCTCGCGATCCGGCGCTCGCGAGGGCGCTCGCGCGCGAGGTCCGCCCGCCCCGCCGCCCGACCGGCGCGCGCCAAGGCGCGCCAGGTCACGCCGAAGGCGAACGGTCACCGCGACCGTGCTCCGGCGCCGGAGCGCGGCAACGGCCGGACGCCCGAGCCCGTGCCCGAGGACGCCGATCTGATCGTCGAGGAGATCGCCGCCCTGGACCTCAGCTTCGAGCGCGGCCTGCTGGACGAGCGGGCGTACAAGCGCCTGCGGGTGGCCGCGAAGGATCGACTCCTGCGCGCGGAAGGGGCGCGCGCGAAAGGTGGGAGCGCCCGATGACCCGCGGAGGTGAGCGATCGTGCTCGTGACCCGTGAAGCGGACTACGCGGTCCGCTGTGTGGTCGAGGTTGCCCGGAGCGGCCGCACGAGCGCGGCCCAGGTCGCGCGCGAGCAGGGGATCTCGCCGACGTTCCTCGGCAAGATCGTGCAGTCGCTCGCGAAGGCCGGCATCCTCGCGACCCGTCGTGGCGTGGGCGGCGGGATCTCCCTCGCGAAGCCGATCGAGGATCTCACGCTCCTACAGGTGATCGAGGCGATCGAGGGCCCGCTCTGGATCAACGAATGCCTCCGGTCGCCCGGAAGATGCGCACAGGAGGCCACCTGTCCCGCGTACCCATACCTGTGCGAAGCGCAGGCCCGGCTCCGCGAGGCGCTCGACGTGACCTTCGCCGTGCTCCTGGCCGAGCCCGAGACGCCGACCACCCTCGCCCCCGCGTTCGTGCCCCCGGACGAGGCCCTCGGCGACGCTCGCGGGAACGGCCGCAGGGTGCGCGTGCGGACGGCCGATCCGGCCGCAAGGGGTGGTGCGTGATGCCGCTGGTCGCGCTCGCGATCGGGTACCGGGACGTGCCGCTCGAGGACCTCGAGCGCGCGGCGATCCGGCCGGAGGAGCTCTCCGAGGCGCTGCCGTGCCTGCTCCGGGCGCCGGACGTGCGCGAGGCGCTCGTCCTGTCGACCTGCAACCGCATCGAGATCTACACGTGGGCCAAGGACCCGGACGCCGCAGCCGAGCAGATCCGCCTGTTCCTCGAGGACCTGAAGGATCTGCCGATGGGCTGGACGCGGTCGCGGTCGGTCGTCCTGGTCGGCGACGACGTGATCCGGCACCTGTTCGGCGTGACCGCCGGCCTCGACTCGATGATCACCGGCGAGTCCGAGATCCAGGGCCAGGTCCGCGCCGCCTACAAGACGGCCGCGGCGCACGGCGCCGTCGGGCCGCACCTGCACGGCCTGTTCCGCTGGGCGCTCGAGGCGGGCAAGCGCACGCGCTCCTCGACGGGGCTCGCGCGGGCGCGGGAGTCGTTCCCTCGGGCCGGCGTCCGCGCGATCGACGCGATCCTCGGCGGTGTGGAGGGGCGTGAGGTCGTCGTGGTCGGCAACGGCAGGATGGCCACCGCGTCCGTTCGCGCGCTGTCCCATGCCGGCGCGAGCGTGCTGATCGCCGCGCGGAGACCCGAGGCCGCCGAGGAGCTCGCGGACGAGTTCGACGCCGCCGCGCTCGCGCTCGACGCGCTCGAGGGGTCGCTGGTCACCGCCGACGCGGCGGTGCTGGCCACCTCGGCCACCGAGCCGCTGCTCGGCCCGTCGGCGTTCCGGAGGATCATCGCGGCGCGAGGTGGACGGCCGCTCGCGGTGGTGGACCTCGGCCTGCCGAGGAACGTTCACCCCGACACCGCCCAGCTCGACGGCGGCAAGGACGGGTTCGACCTGTTCGACCTCGCGCGCCTGGATCACGAGGGTTACACGGTGCCCGGCGGGCGCGAGGCGCAGATCGGCGCCGCGCACGAGGTCGCGCTCATCGAGGCCGAGAAGTGCGTGGCGTGGTTCCGCTCGAAGCCCGCGGACGCGGTCGTCGCGGCGATCCAGGCGCAGGCGAAGGACGTCGCCGAGCGCGAGGCGGCGGCGGCGGCGCGGATCCCTGGTCTCGACGAGCGCCAGCGGGCGGCGGTGGAGCAGGCGATCCGGCGCTCGGTCCGCAAGGTCGTCCACACCCCCACCGTCCGGGCGAAGGAGGCCTCGGCGCGCGGTGACGACCTGCTGCTCCAGGCGGCAAGGTGGCTCTTCGGGATCGAGGGCGCGGACGAGACCGGGGCTCCCCACCCCGCCGGGTCGAAGGGGGCGGCTCGATGAGCCTGTTCCGACGCAAGCGAGGGACCCCGGCCGAGGGCGGCGTCACCGAGGGCCAGGGTCTGCCGGAAGGCGACGCGGTGTCCCCCGAGGACGAGGGCCCCGACAAGCAGAAGCGCTACATCGTGCTGTCGGCGGGGATGCTCGGCATCGTCGGGGGCGGGATCCTCCTGTTGTCCGTCTTCAGCTTCTGGTGGACCTCGCAGCCCGAGTTCTGCAACCGCTGTCACGTGATGAACGAGTACGTGGCAGCGTGGGAGCGCTCACCGCATCAGGACGTGAACTGCGAGACCTGCCACACGCAGCCGGGGTTCTTCGGCTTCGTCGGCGGCAAGATCGCCGGCCTCCAGGTCGTTGCGAACTTCATCCGCGGCGACTACGACGACGACTCGTTCAACGCGGCCGTCCCGAACGCCTCGTGCCTCCGATGTCACGAGGACATCCTCGACGAGCCGTACACCAACCCGCAGACGCAGATCACGGTCAGCCACTTCCACATCATGGACAACGGCGGGAAGTGCATGAACTGCCACTCGACCGTCGCCCACCTCGAGACCGTGCCGCTCGGCTCGCAGACCTTCCCGACGATGGACACGTGCATGAAGTGCCACAACGGCGAGGTCGCGCCGACGGACTGCGAGATCTGTCACCGCGAAGGCCCGCCCCGCCCGGTCCCGCCCACCGACGTGGAGGGCGAGCCGGCCGCCGGAGGCGGATGAGGAGGTCCCGTGGACGACGAAGGCCCGAGAGGTCCCGTGGACGAGGAGGTCTCGAAGAGACCGCGGCGGCGCTTCGGAGCCACGATGGCGGTGCCGGCGGTCCTCACCGTCGTGGTGGCGTTGCTGCTCGTCGGGGTGCTCCGGCAGGGGGAGGAGAGCGACCCGAGCCCGAGCCCGGTCCCGGTGGTGCCCACCGCGAGCTCGTTCCTGTACTGCAGCGACTGCCATGCCGACCTGGACAAGTCCTTCAACGCCGGCGAGCACCCGACCCTGTTGTTCACGCACGAGCAGCACTTCACGATCGGGGTGTCCGACTGCGCGGCGTGCCATGTCGCGAACACGCACGAGCCCGACCGGACGAACCGGCCGACGATGGTCACCTGCTTCCAGTGCCACTCCTTGGAGGAGGGCGCGCGCGCGCCCGGGGAGTGCACCCTGTGCCACCCGGCCGAGATGAACCCCGAGCCGAAGACGCACTTCACGGACGCCTGGCTGCCGCAGGAGCACTCGGAGGCCGCGATCGCGAACCCGTTCGACTGCGCGACCTGCCACAAGCAGGAGTTCTGCAACGAGTGCCACGGGCTCGAACTGCCGCACCCGAAGGGGTTCACCGACCTGACGCACGCGAAGCTGTTCTTCGAGGACGCGGCCCTGTGCGACCGCTGCCATCCCCGACAGCCGCTCGTCGAGCGCGACACGTGCGACTCGTGCCACCACCCCGAGGGCCCGAAGGCCTCGACGTGGATCGGATGGCACCCGAGCGTCGTCCGCGAAAGCGGCGCCGAGAACTGCTTCCAGTGCCACGCGACGGAGACCTGCCGGACGTGCCACCGGCGAGGCCCCGAGAACTTCACGAACGACGACCTGGCGGCCGACGAGGCCCTGCTGACCGCACTACCCGAACCCTCCGTGACGGGCGAGCCGAGCCCGTCGGGTGGGTGAGACGAGGAGGCGACCGATGACCGATGCACCGAACGACGACGCGGGATCCGGCGGAGGGCTCGGCGCCGTCCTGCGGCTCCAGATCGAGCTGTGGCTCGTCGTGCTGTTCATGGCCCTGGCCTTCGGAGCGGGGATCTTGATCACGGCGCTGTACGAGGAGCCCGCGACGACGGGCGTCGTCGGCGGACAGGGGACCGCCGGTCAGATCTCGGCGCCACCGCTCACCGACGAGGACATCCAGGGCGGCCTGCCGTCCGGCCACCCGGACATCGGCGGGATCACCGGAGCCACGGGGGCCGGCGGCGACGCCGGTGCCGAGGACGGCAAGGACGGGGAGGCCGCCGACGGCGGCGGGAAGTAACGGACGGGAGACGCACGCGTGGATCCGGACGACCGGCCCGAGAACGAGCGGCAGGGCGAGGGCCTC